>CAZLMV010000106.1:0-7550 GCA_964560625.1 uncultured Bacteroides sp.
AAACTTGTTGGCAATAATTCGCAAATAATTCCCCCGTGACTATCAAATAGTTACGGTTTTGCCATTTCACCAAGGGGCCAAAATTTGCAATAATTCAATTTTGATCATGAAAAAAGTCAAAATTTCTCGAGGACCCGGAAATTTTTCTAAAACGGGCGCCCAACTTTACGCGATTTTCAAGATAGGCAAGGAGCGCATCCGGGTCCGGACCGGTGTCGAGGTTACCGCCAAAGAGTGGGATCCGGAGCGGCAATTTATTAAGGGGAACAACCAAGAGGCCAAGGACCGCAACCTCATCCTCGCAAATATTTGCTCACGAATTACCGACGTATTTGTTCGGGCGCGGCTCGCCGGGGAGACTCTGACCAAGGCTCGATTTCTCGAGGAGTACAGAATGCCGGGGGCGGCTACGCTGTTTCGGGAGTTTGCGCTGCATCATCTGAAAGAGCTGGCGCGCGGTCAGCGTCCGGAGACCACGCGCCACCACGTGGCCGCCATTAATAAGGTTGAGGAATACGCGCCCGGGCTGGAACTGCGCCAAATTACGCCGGAGTGGATTCAGGGCTTTACCCTCTACATGCGCGACCGACTCAACAACGCCCCGGGCACAATTCGCAAGTGCCTCGGAATTGTGCGGCTGCACTACTTGGCGGCCATCCGCGCCGGCAAGGTCAGCGACAACCCCTTTGAGGCGGTCAAAATGCCGAAAGACACGCCGGCCATTGTGTTCCTTACTGAGGAGGAGTTAAACGCCATGATTGCGCTCTATAAGTCGGAGACTTTGCCGGCAAATGAGCAGGAGGCGCTGCGGTTCTTCCTTTTCATGACGTTCACGGGCATGCACATTTCTGACGCGCGGGCGCTGATGATTGAGCAGATTTTCGGCGACGAAATTCACTATCAACGCATTAAGACGGGGACGAAGGTCAGCGTGCCTCTAAGCAAGCCGGCGCGGCTATTGGTGGAGATCTACAGGGGAGGCCGCCATCGAGGGAAATTGATTCGCGGCCTCCCCACAGATCAGGGATACAACAGATTAATTAAACGCGTGGCCGCAAAAGCGGAAATCACCAAAGCCGTAAGCGCGAAAGCGGCCCGCCACACCTTTGCCACCTTATATTATAAGAAGAACGGCGGCGATTTGGGCACACTTTCAAAGCTCTTGGGCCACGTCTCAGTCTCGACAACCATGGTCTACGCCCATATTACCAAAGACACGCGCCAGGCCGGCGTCGCCGCCTTTGACTCGCTCATGTAGCCCGTTAATCCAACCCCAGAGCATTTTTTATTTTTTCGATGTCCATACGGATTCGCACCCCGTCAAATCCGTCAGGTAATACAGCCCGGCAAGGATATCTGCCACTTGTTTGCCCTAATACAAAACAACCGGGGGCATCGAATGCGCCATTTCCATCAAACACCAACCCCCACCGTCCAAAATCCTGAGGTGCTAACGCCTGAAATTCAACTTGCGACATCCTCATTCTTAAGACTGCTTTCGACTTGTCCTCTTCACTAACAATCTGCACGCCTCTAACTATTGCGTCGTCTCCGAGCCTCGCATTTGCCCCGATTTTCGCCCCTTCGCCGATCTGTGCGTTTTGGCCGATGGTTACGGCGCCGCCGATGGTGGTCATAAATGGGGGAGAGTAATTCCCGTTAATCGTTATGCTGCCGTCGTCGGTGTTGGTGGTTATATCCACGCATTCGCCAATATTGGCGCCCGCTCCCACATTTGCACCCTCGCCGACTATTGCGTTGTCGCACACAACAGCTCCGGAGCCGAGTTCACTGCCGAGGCCTATATTGTCTAACTTGCTTTTATAGGAGTCGTCAAAATCGTAAGTTGACAAGCCTTTGCCGGCCACTTTGTCGACTTTGTCGTTCCATGCGGCGATATTTAGCGGGGTAATAGTGACGTTGTTTGCGAGGTTGACGCCGGAGCCGATTGAGATTCCGCCGCCGCAGGTTAGTATGGCGTTGCCGTTGCTGTCGGTCAGTGTGAAGGTTCCCGTCTGCTTGTTTACCTTTAATTTAACGTTTTCGAGGCGGGTTCCGGCGCTGACAGTAATAGAGCCGTTGCCGACGTTGATGACACCGTTGCCGCTGCCGTCGGTGGCCACGCGGGTCTGCAGGGGCGCGTTCGGACCTATGCTGACGTAGGTCTTGTCAGCGGTTCCGGCCTCGAGCATGTTTGTTTCCGGGTTGATGTTCAAGACAACATTTTCGCCGATATTTTCGGGCGATACTGACACGAGCTTTCCCACCTTGGATACGTACAGACAGCCCTCAGAGTCTACATATAGGCGATCCACAAACGGCCTCACTCCACCGGTAGAATATACGTCCCCATAATAGGCGTCGTTTTTTTTGCCCAAAACGGTCAGCGTTCCGCCAAGCGTCCACTTATTATAGCAACTTATGACGTCGCCGGGCACTCTTTCCCCGGCTGCATTCATATGATACGGCCCCCTCTCTTCCAAATAGAAAGAGAAATTTGACGGGTCATAATACACTTCATAGCTATTGATGGTACTGCTGATTGTTCCGGTTGGCGTTTTTAATGCCTTTTCGGCCGCTTTAACCCCTTTAAAATGAATAGCTTTGGCGCCCTTTTGCAGGTCGTCCGCCTTTTCGAGCGCTTCGGTGGCCGTGACCTGTGCGGCCTCGGCGGCGCCCTGTGCAGCCTCGGCGGCGGTTTGCGCGGCTATGGCCTCGAGGTGGGCACCGTGGGCGTCGATGCCGGCGTCGGTGGCCAACTGGTGGGCCGTGGCCGGGTCGGTTTGTTCGTCGAGAGTGGTGCTGACAATTTCCAGGGCGCGGCCCACCATTTCGGGGGTTACGGAGCACTCCTCTGAGGCCGTCTTGATAGACCTGGCCAGTTCTTGCAGCTCGTCGTTGTTTCGAAATTCCATATCAAGAAAATTTATTATCAAATACGTTATTAAACAATTTGCGGATATAAGACGCGTTACTCTTTGACACCTCGGGCATGACCGCCGGCTCGGCATACACCGGGCGCAAGGTCAGATCAACGCTCTGCGGCTCCTCCTGGCGCTCGGGGATGGCCACGTTCTTCACCTCGGGGATAACCCTCACGGGGTTTAACCCATAGCCAAGCAGCCACACCTCGTCGGAGGTCAGGGCGTCTAATAGGTGCAGCAGCTCGCGCCGGCGCTTCACCCCGGTCGACACACTCAGCGCCGCCTCCACGTCCTGGCGCCGGCGGTCGTTCTCGAACCGCTTAAACTCTTGGCGATAGCGCTTGAAACTGTTGACGTCGACCAACGTCGCCTGGTTGGTAAGCTCGCCCACCAATTCAATAACCTCAAACACGCCGAAAGAATTGCGGAACCGGAGCAAGTGGCGACTCTTGGCCGGCTTGGCCTCCTCGATGAAGATTTCGGCGGCCACGCGGTCGCCCTTATAGATTATAAACTCGGAGGCGATCACCCCGTGGCGCTCGAAGATTTCGCGGCGGGCCTTCTTCAGGTCAATGGTATAGACCCCGATGCCGGTGGTATGATCCATCAGCAGCTGCGCGTCGGCGTCAATTCGCGGCGGGATGGCGGCCCCGGTGTGGATTCTTATTTCCTCGGCTTTGGCGTTATCCTGTAAGAAATAGAGCGGGGCCAGCTCGGTCTCCTTTAAGATTATCCGGCCGGTGTGGGTGCGGGTGGTTAAAAACGGGTTGCCCTGCGGGTTGAGCAAGCGCGCGTCGAAGATGTCGGACCCCGCAAACATTTGCAAGTTCTGCAGGGAGGTGCGCCCGGGGATTACGTAAGTGGCGAACTTGGCCTGCACGTCGGCCGACACGTTGCGCGGCATATTCGTGAACACTCGGCGCGGGGAATTTACGCCCCAGGCCTCGACGCGCTCCAGCCATCCGGCGCCCACGGGCTCGGGCAATGGCGCGGCCCATGCCTCGGCGATGTCGCTAATATCGACAGCCCCGCCCGACGACAGCAAGAACACGAACTCCTCGCCCGCGCCTGAATGCAACGTGTTACGCCCGGCGCTCATATTCACGAACAGAGGGTCGGACGCAAACACCACCCCCGCTGGGGTCTGAGTTTTAGAATCGTGTTTAAACATACGCTCAATTTTTCACTAACACGGTATAACAAAACCCGCCACGGCCGCGGCGCATCAGGCCGTCGTTGGTCTCGATGAACTCCTCGCGGGCCGTGGTCGGCTCGGTCAGCAGCTCGAAATACTTCGGATCAGTAGATCCAAAGAACTGCGGGGCGGATATAAGGTCGTTTTCTTCCATGGTGCAAAATTATTAATCACTCGGAGCAAAAGAAAGGACCGCGCGGTTAATACCCCACGACTCTGACAATAGGCCGGAGGCCGGACACGACGCCGCGCACGGTAATCTCCACCTCCTCGAAGTCGTACTCCTTCGCGCCATTTCGGCCCTCGCGCCAGGGGATTACGGCAAACCGCGCCTCAACAATTCCGTTAACGCCTTCGTCGACCAACTCCTCGGGGTCGAAGAACTCGGGGTCGGGCAACCCATCCGGATCCTCAAACCCTACCCACTTCACGCCATAGAGCTCCGTGTCGATATAATCCCAGGCGTCGGCGGTGATGCGCGGGTGTTCAGCCTCGTAGAGGCGCTCTAACTCCTTCGCAAACTCGGTATTTTTCTCGGTGGCCCACCATAAGGACTCCAGCGAAAGCACGTAGCCGCGGCGCGTCTTTGCCGCAAAGATAGGCGCGGGGGCCTGCTCGGCCTCGGCGTCAAACGTCCCGCGGAGGGTCAGGGGGCGCAATTTCAGCGCGGTCTCCACCGGGCTGCTGCCATTTAAGGTATAAGAGGCGGACTCCACCAAGGCGTCCACGCTGCCCAGAGCCACCGGCGACAGAGGCGACAAATTCGCCAGCTCGGCGCGCCCGAAATTGGCTGTTGTGTCGGCCGTTCGCGCCTGATGACGGAGTAAGAGGTCAAATTTTCGCCAAAAATTCCGGAAAATTCCATCTTTAAAGTCGTAATAAAGCGTCAACCCCTCGACGGGCGCGCCGTCGTCGGTCTCGGTAATTTCCGTGCCCTCGGGGTCCAGTGGCGCCAAGGAGCCAAAGTTTTTGCCGCCCTTCTTATAGGCAAACAAGAAAGCAATCGGCGCGGCGCTGCCGTCGCCCTCCTCGACGTTGGTCCCCACCAGCGACGAGTGGCGGTGTGACAAGCCGCAAACGAACCAGGGCGCGCGCCCGCTCATATGCTCGCCGAATTTGGCAACCACCGGGGCCATGCCCACGGACTCATCCCCGGCCTCTAATTCATACGCCTCCAAGCCTTCCGGTTTCGGGTCCCATGAAAAATTAATGGAACCGAACCGATCAGACAAAAACGGATACTGTTCGCCCACGTAGCAGCTGCCCATGGTCAGGTTTATCCCGGTAAATCTTAGCTCTTCGTTGGTGTACTCCACGCTGTGGTCGCGCTCGCAATCAATAAATCGCTCATTCGTCGGGTCGTCGCTATCCAGCTCCACGAACGACACGAACCGCCCCTGCATAAAATCCTCATATCGGGCCATCGGGGGTGCGGCCAAGTTTAGCGACGTTTTCGGCGTCAGCTTCAAATACTTTTGCTCCTCATAGCCTATCAGCGGCAACGAGCTCAACTGCCAGGTGATGTCCATCGACGGCTCGCGGGCGATGACGTCCTCCACAAAAGCCGCCTCCACCGTTCCGGAATTTATATCGATATGCCACACGAACCCGAACTTTTTCCACAAGGAGTCCAAGAACTCCGTGACGGTGCACTCCGGCACGAGGTCGGCCATGCGGATCTCGCTCAGGCAGCACGCGTCGGCGCAATTATTCAGCACCACCAAGCGCCGCAAATCGATGCGCCCGGTAAAAAATGGATTGTCGGCGCGCTCCAAGGTCACGCCAATTTCCGAAAAAATCAACTCCAAGAGACGCCAAACCTTCAAGAACGGACTCCACCCATAACGCTGCGGCACTCCTACGCTGTAGACCTCATCATTGACCACGCGCTGCACCCTATGATACGGAACATTCCACGCCGCCATATCGACGTTAAAAACGACCGCGGCGGGGCCTTCCTCTTCTTTGCCGTTAATTTTCCCCTTTGCGCTTTCGGAATAATTAACCACCACGGGAAACATGACCAGCGGGGCGTCGGTCAGGCAATCAAACTCCTCGGGCGTCTCCGGCACGGCCACGGTGGCGGCCTTCAGCGCCTCCAAGTCGGCTAAGCGGCGCCCCTTCCACTCAGCATAAGCCACGGAATTATTAAGCCCGATATTCACTTCTATGCCCTCGGGCGACGCGCTCAATACGCACAGCAAGCCGTCGGCCACAAACGCCCCGTCCTCAACCCGCGCCGGAAACTTCGGCAAAATCTCGCCAAGCTCCAGGCGGTCAGGAAACCCCAAGAGTCGGCGATTATGAGGCGTGGCGGGAATCGTCACGGGGATCGTTTGCGTGCCCTGCTCGCCCCAGATGGGGCTCTGCAGCTCGACGGACAGGGTGGGGGCCTCTGACAGGTCCAGGGCCGTCCCGCTAACAAATATTCTTACCATAACTGCAAAATTTTAACTTTTAGAAAATACTGAGGATGCGGCGTCCAACTTCTTTTGCGCCTCCTCGATATCCTTATACACCACGAAAGCGCGGACGCGGCGAAGCGACTCGGCGGCGCTCTTCAGGTCATCCACCGCGCGGACCAGCTCGCCCACGTCAACGGACTGCATGGCCGCGGCGTCGGTCGGCCCGCCATCGGCAAACCCGGCCACGCGTGAGGCGCCGGACGTGGCGATTTTATGGCGGCGAATTGCCTCAATCATCCCCACGGCGTCAATTACACGCGGGTTGCTCATTATCGGCTTAGGCACGACGTACTCGCCGCGATGCACCACCCCGGCCACTTCATAACGGCCGCCGTCGCCCGTGTAGCCGCCCTCGGAATATCCCGTCAGGGTGCGTGTGGCCGTCGGGGTCACGGCCGCCTGCCCGGCCTCGGTGGCGTCGGCTGATGCGTCGGCCAGTGAGCCCGTCGAGGTGTGTGACGGCTGCATGTTCTTGATGCGGTCGCGCTCGGCCTTCGCGCTCTTAATTTGCGCGTAACCCGTGGCCGTCAACATGGCCGCGGCCACTGTGCCGGCGATAGGCCCCATTTGCGCGTAAGCCGTCATAATGGCCACGGCGGTGTCAGCGATGATCTGCGACACTTTTATGGCGAAATTTACGTCGGCGTACTTCTTCTGAATCTTCAGCTTCTCATTCTCCTTCTGCTCCTCCAGGGCGGCGGTGTCCTCGCCGTTGTTCTTGGCCTGCTGGATCAGGACGTCGTATTTAGCGTCGCTTTCGGCAATTTCGGCGTCCTGCAGGGCCGAAAACATTGTCGAGGCCGTCTGGCTGTAAAAATCAAAGTATTTTTTCGCGTTCTTGACTCCGGCCTCTAATCGTTTTGCCTGATACTGCTTTTCGGAGATTAACCCCTGATCATGCAGATTTTTCAGGGCCGCAAGCTCGCGGTCATACTCGTCGGCCCACGACACTCCGGCGTTCGCCTT
>CAZLMV010000107.1:0-3108 GCA_964560625.1 uncultured Bacteroides sp.
GGCACACCTTCGGGGAGGGTCTTTTCGATTTCGGCCTTGAGTTCGTCGTCGAGCATGTCTGATTTGCTGATGGCGAGCACTCGCGGTTTGTCGGCCAATTCGGGGTTGAATCGGGTCAATTCGCCAAGGAGAATTTCATATTGGCCCACGATGTCGTCGGCATCGGCGGGCACCATGAACAGCAGCACGGCGTTGCGCTCAATGTGGCGCAAGAATCTGAGGCCGAGGCCTTTACCTTCGCTGGCTCCTTCGATAATTCCGGGGATGTCGGCCATTACGAATGAGCGATTGTCGCGATAGGCCACGATTCCGAGCTGCGGCTCCATGGTGGTGAAGGGATAGTCGGCAATCTTCGGCTTGGCGGCGCTGACGGCCGAGAGGAGCGTCGATTTTCCGGCATTGGGGAAGCCCACAAGGCCCACGTCGGCCAAGAGTTTGAGCTCGAGAATCACGGTGCGCTCCACGGCGGGTTCACCGGGCTGTGCATAGCGGGGAGTGCGGTTGGTGGAGGTGGCAAAATGCCAGTTTCCGAGGCCG
This sequence comes from uncultured Bacteroides sp., assembly GCA_964560625.1. Classification (GTDB taxonomy): domain Bacteria; phylum Bacteroidota; class Bacteroidia; order Bacteroidales; family Muribaculaceae; genus UBA3263. The sequence goes on from CAZLMV010000107.1 coordinate 538, forward strand.
CCTTTACCGCCGCGCAGCAGGTAGACTTCCTGTCCGTCGTCGGTCACCTCGGTGAGATATTCGCCGGTTTCAGCGTCGAAAACCACCGTGCCGCAGGGCACTTCGATGATCCGGTCTTCGCCGTCTTTGCCAAAGGAGCGACCGGCGCCGCCGCTTTGGCCGTTGGTGGCGAAGACATGGCGCTGATAGCGCAGCGGCAGGAGGGTCCACATATTGCGGTTGCCGCGCAGAATCACGTGGCCGCCGCGACCTCCGTCGCCGCCGTCAGGGCCACCTTTGGGAACGTATTTGGCTCGATGAAAATGGCGAGAGCCGGCGCCACCTTTGCCTGATCGGCATTGGATTTTTACGTAATCTATAAAGTTTGAATCAGCCATAATTGTCTGAGTTTTAAGGGTTAAAGACTTGTCGGACTTGTCGGACCTGTCGGACTTGTCGGACTGGTCTGAGGGGTCATTATTATTAACAATTTTGGGGGGTGGTTAGTTTTAGGAGGTCGGCGGCTTGGCGGAAGTCGGCGGGGGTGCCGATGTCAAGCCAAAAGCCGGAGATGGGGAAATGGCCCACCTTGGCGCCGCGACTGATTTGGGCGGAGATGAAGTCGGGGGCATCGAGCCGCTCAGGCTTCAAATCGCGCAGCAACTCGCTGCGTATCAGGTATATCCCGGCGTTGGCATAATGAGTAAACGTCGGCTTTTCCTCTATGCCGGTCACTCGGTCTCCATCGGTGGTTAGGACCGCAAAGGGGATGCTGACCACGTGGGGAATCGTGGCGATGGTGATGTCATTTCCGGCAGACTGATGGTGGATGAAAAAGTCCTCAAAGGAGATGTTGGTGAGCAGGTCTGAGTTCATCAGCAGGGTCGTCTCGGGTCCGTCGGCGGGGAGAAGTGCGCAGGCGCCGATGGTGCCGAGCGGAGCGGATTCGCGGACGCATTTGACCTCCGAGCCGGCAAAATGGGCCTCGATTTGCTCGGCCAAATAATTGACGGAGACGGTGATGTCATCGACCCCCACCCGGCGCAAAGCGTCAACGTTACGATCGATAATAGCCTTATTTCCAACCTTTAGCAGCGGTTTGGGCGTAGAATCCGTCAGCGGGCGCAGGCGCTCGCCGCGACCACCGGCCATGAGCATGGCCCTCAGCGGCAGGCGCGTGGTCTGGCAGTTGAGGTCAAGGATTTTGACCACTCGGCCGTCGGAGTCAAGAATCGGCAGGAGGCGGATTCCAAGGTTTCGCGCGCGGCGAATGTCGGCAGGGGTCATGTCGCCACTGAGGGCGCGAAAATCGCGGTGCATCGCCGCGGAAACGGGCGAATCGAGGTCGCTCCCGGCAAGAAACGCGCGGCGGATGTCGCCGTCGGTCAAAGTGCCCTGCAGGCGCCCTTCGGGGTCTACGACAAGGAGGGTCATCGCCGTGCCACTCAGCGAGTTAAGAGCGCCAAGGGCCGTGCGCAAGGTTGCGGCGGTAGAAATCAAATGCTTATCCATAGAGTTCGGCAATTTTCCAGTCAAGGGGGGTGTCAAGGTCGAGGGAACGCTCGGCGGGCATCGGGACGGGGACGCGTCGCATCATGCGCCCGATCTCCATTTCGCGCAGGCACGCGGGGGTGATAACATACACTGCGCCATTGAGTTGCCACGCGGCGGGGGCATCCTGGCGGCGCGTCAGCAGGCCGTCACCTTTGCTGACTCGCAGAAAACCGTCGGCGGTGGTTTCGAAGCAGTCGTAGTAAGGATTGCAGGGGGCGGGGCGCACGGTAACGGCCATGTCCAAGTCGGGCGACCATGCATCCATGGCGGCGCGGACGTCGTCGGCGGTGCGCAGCGGAGAAGTGGGCTGCAGGAGGACCACGCAGTCAAATTCCACGCCGCGGCGCTCAGCCTCGGACATGGCGTCGAGCAGCACATCGCGCGTCGAGGCGGTGTCCGTGGCCAACTCCGCGGGGCGCATATGGGGTGCAGATATGCCGAAATGGCGAGCCACGGAGGCTATTTCCTGCGAATCGGTAGAGACTATAACACGCTCAGGACTAACGAGTTCAAGAGCCACATCGATTGACCATACAATCAGCGGTTGGCCCTTAAACGGCTTGATATTCTTCTTGGGGATGGACTTAGAGCCACCGCGAGCGGGAATTACGAAAAGCGGCTTCATAGGTCGTGAAATCTTTTAGGCTCGCGCAGGGTGACGAGGGGTGTTTCTGTAATGATTCTCACCATTTGAGCGAGGGTGTCAGGCTGCTCGTAAGGATTGGTAACTTGCGAACAATCAAGGGTTAAGGCGCGCGAAATGGCGGCAGCAATGGCACGGGCCTCGGCCGGGCAGTTGATGACCGAATCGGCGGCGATGCGGCCCTTTTGGCGATCGCCGATATTGACCGTGGGGATGCCGGCAGAGGGCACTTCAATGATGCCGCCGGAGCTGTTGCCCACCACGGCCCTCACGCAGCGCAGGGCGGCGAAATAACGCGCGGAACCCAATGAGGGAACGACTTTTACGCGCTCGGGATTCGCCGCGGCATAGGCCTCAATGGCGGCGACAATATCCTCGGCGCCGGGGTCATTATT
>CAZLMV010000107.1:3208-7403 GCA_964560625.1 uncultured Bacteroides sp.
ATTTCGCCGCCATGAAGGTGCACAATCGGCACCCTGAGCATCACTGCGGCCGATGCAATAGCCAAAGCCTCAAAGCGGTCGCCAAGGATAACTATCAGATCCGGCGCAACTTGCGCAATTACCCGCGCCGAGGAGGCGAGACATTCGCCCATAGCCTCAGCGGCCTCCAATGAGTCGGTAAATCCCACCGGCATCGGGGCGATAATCGGCTCAAAACCATCGCGTTGGATAGCCTCAATGGTATTGCCGCGCGCCGGGTCGAGGTGCATGTTGGTAGCCATCACCTCCACTCGGCAATCCGGGCGGTCGGCAAGGGCGCGGGCAAGCGGGGCGAGGATGCCCCAATCGGCGCGGGTTGTGGTGGCTATGAGGATTTTGCGCATATCAGAAAAATGAAACGGACTGACGAAGTCAATTCGTCGGTCCGTCGGGAAAAATCGTGATAATGAAGATGGTTCTTGTGAAAGATTAACTTAATGATTGGTAATATTGCTTGACGAGAAGCTGATGCAAAGTTACGCATGTGATATTACAAAAACATTTCACTCGAAACACACTTATGCTACAATTTCGCCGCCAACTCGTAAATATATGGATATCTATGAGTTACCTCATCCTTAAGCGAAGCCACAGCAGGCGGTATTGACGCCAAAAAATGCTCCTTTCGCTCAAATCGGCCGCGAAAACCGTAGGCCCCGAGCACTTGCAGCAGGCGGAAAATCACAAACTTCGGCAGTTCGCGGCAGAACCTTTCCAGATCTATCCCGGCGGCGAGACAATAGACGGAAATCATCTCGCTGCGCAGCTCCATGGAAAAGCCCGCGCGAGCCTGCCAGAGGAACGAAGCCACGTCATAATACACCGGTCCGAGCCTACCGCCCTGAAAATCTATCAGATACGGCTCTCCGTCGGGCGAAATCATCACGTTGCGACTCTGAAAGTCGCGCACCATGAAGGCTTTGGGCTCGGCGCGGAGCAGGTCAGCTGTAAGTGCCTCAAAATCATCCTCTAAGGCCGATTCATCGATGTTGATTTCCGGACAAGTTTTGAGGAAGCAATATTTGAAATAATTGAGGTCCCACATGATGGAGCGGCGATCCATGGCCGCCACGGGATAGCAGCGCGAATAGTCAATTCCGCGCACGCCATGTACCCGAGCAAGCAGCTCCATCGCCTTGGCTATCAAGTCTTTGCGTCCGAGATCGTCAAAGAGCGAGCGGGTGCCGACGGAGGTCTGCAAATAAGCCATCCGGTCGGGGCTGACGGCCACTATCTGAGGCACGTTAACACCCTGAGCGGCAAAGAGTTCGGCAAGGTAAATAAACGCCTCATTCTCCGCCCGGACAGTGCCGAGCGTGGCTATCAGCTCCGGAGCGCCGTCAAAGCGCAGGCGCCAATATTGGCGGTTGCTCCCCGAGCCGGTGATCGGCTCAACGGAGAGCAATCGCAGCCCCGAGGGCAGGAGTTCCTTAATTTTTGGGGGCAGCATAGAGGCGTTCGCGAGCCGCCTGCACGCGCTCGTCGGTAATGTAATCGTCATAGTCCATCATCTTGTCAATGATGCCGTTAGGGGTCAATTCGATGATGCGGTTGCAGACGGTCTGGATGAACTCATGGTCATGGCTCGACATCAGGATGTTACCCTTGAAGGCCTGGAGCGTATTATTAAAGGCCTGGATCGATTCGAGGTCAAGGTGGTTGGTCGGAGAGTCGAGGACCATGGTGTTGGCGTCGCGAAGCATCATGCGGGCAATCATGCAGCGCATTTTTTCGCCGCCGGAGAGCACCGACGCCTTCTTGAGCACTTCCTCGCCCGAGAAAAGCATCTTCCCGAGGAAGCCCTTGAGGTAAATTTCGCTGGAATCGTCTGAAAACTGACAGAGCCAGTCCACGAGGTTCATGTCCGTGTTGAAAAACTCTGAATTGTCGAGCGGCAGGTAGGCCGTGGTGATGGTTTGGCCCCATTCGTAGGTGCCGGCGTCTGGCTGGCGGCGACCGTTGATGATTTCAAACAGGGCCGTCATTGCGCGCGGATCATGGGAAAGGAAGGCCACTTTATCGTCTTTCTCAATCTGGAAATTGACGTCGGAGAAGAGCACTTCGCCGTCGACCGATGCTGACAATCCCTTGACTTCCAAGATCTTATTGCCCGGCTCGCGCGAGGGAGTGAAGATGATTCCCGGATAGCGGCGCGATGAGGGCTGAATCTCCTCGACATTGAGTTTTTCAAGCATCTTCTTGCGCGAAGTGGTCTGCTTGGATTTAGCCACGTTCGCCGAGAAGCGCTGAATGAATTCCATGAGTTCCTTGCGCTTTTCCTCAGCCTTTTTGTTCTGCTGTTGTTGCTGACGCAGAGCCAGTTGCGACGACTGATACCAGAAAGAATAGTTGCCCGCAAAGAGCTGCATCTTGTTGTAGTCAATGTCGAGGGTATGGGTGCAGACCGAGTCGAGGAAGTGGCGGTCGTGGCTCACCACTAACACGGTGTTTTCAAACTTTGAGAGGTAATCTTCGAGCCAGGCCACGGTTTCGAGGTCAAGGTCGTTGGTCGGTTCGTCTAAGAGCAGATTGTCAGGATTGCCAAACAGCGCCTTGGCCAAGAGCACGCGCACTTTTTCGTTACCTGACATGTCCTTCATCAGCATCTGGTGCTTCTCCTCCTTGATTCCAAGGCCGGAAAGGAGCGCGGCGGCATCGCTTTCGGCGTTCCAGCCTTCCATTTCGGCGAATTTTTCTTCGAGCTCGGAGGCGCGGATGCCGTCTTCATCGTTGAAATCGGGCTTGGCGTAGAGGGCATCTTTCTCCTGCATGATGTCCCAAAGCACCGTGTGGCCGCGCATCACGGTTTCTAACACCGTGCACTCGTCGAACTTGAAGTGGTCCTGTTCGAGCACGCTCATGCGCTCGCCGGGGCCTTGGGTGACAGTGCCGTGAGTGGGCGTAAGTTGATCTGAAAGAATACGCATGAGCGTAGATTTGCCGGCACCATTGGCGCCGATGATCCCGTAGCAATTGCCGGGGGTGAATTTCATATTGACATCTTGGAAAAGCACACGCTTGCCAAACTGCATTCCGAGGTTATTGACTGCAATCATTCTGTTTTTTGAGCTATTTTTTTGTTTTTGAGAGTGCAAAGTTACGAAAAAATCCGCTAACTTTGCAGTTATGAACGAAGAAATCATCGGACGATTTGCGCCGTCACCCACCGGGCGCATGCATTTGGGCAACGTTTTTGCGGCCCTGCTGTCGTATGTCGACGCCAAAAGTCGGGGCGGAAAATGGCTCGTGCGCCATGAGGATTTGGACCCTCAGCGCTCGCGCCGCGAGTATGCCCTGCAGATTGAAGACGACCTCCAATGGCTCGGCCTCATACCCGACGAAGGGCCTGAATATCAAAGCGATAGACACCACCTCTACGAAGCCGCACTCCGCCGCCTTCAAGCCACCGGCCTGACCTACCCCTGCACCTGCACCCGCGCCGACATCCTCGCCACTCAGGCCCCTCACCAAAGCGACGGACGCGTCATTTACGGCGGCCGATGCCGCCCCGCCTCCCTACCCTCCTTCCGCCCCGAACCCCAGGGCAAACACTCCGTCAGACTCTACGTCCCCGACCGCGAAATCGCCTTTACCGACGGCCTTTACGGGCCTCAGCGGGTCAATTTGGCGCGCGAATGTGGCGACTTCATCGTCAGGCGCGCCGACGGCGCCTGGGCCTATCAATTAGCCGTGGTCACCGACGACGCCGACATGCGCGTCAACCGCATTGTCCGCGGAAGCGACCTCCTCCTCTCCGCCGCCCAGCAGCTCTATCTCTATGACCTATTGGGACTTACCCCACCCCAATTCATGCACATTCCCCTCCTCTGCAACTCCGCCGGCCAGCGCCTCAGCAAACGCGACCAATCCCTCTCCATGGCCTCCCTCCGCCGCGACCACACCCCCACCCAACTCATCGGCCATATAGCTCAAATAGCCTGCCTAACATCGGCCCCTTCATCCCTGTCTCTCAACGACTTAACGGAGCTCTACGCCACCCAACCACTTCCCCGCAAGCTTACCATACAAGTCTGAAAGAAAACGGCGCAAGCGGCCTTGCCATGACAAAAACGCTTGCTGGAGAATGAGAAAAAAGGGGGAATTATTTTAGGGTGATTTGGATGACGGTGGATTTGCCGGCGGCGATTTCTTCTTC
>CAZLMV010000108.1:0-4748 GCA_964560625.1 uncultured Bacteroides sp.
GCGTCAATTTGAATGTCCCGGCGGAAGTTTTCCACCTCGTCTGAAGCAACTCTAAAGTTGAAAATCATATAGTTAGCTAATTTTAGTCGTTTATTATGGGTGCTAATTTAATAAATGTTTTTATAAAATTGCAAACTTTTTTAATAATTTTCAGAAAATTCTCATTTTTTAGCTAAAATTGGGGTAGGGAGGGCTATTTTCAGTCGCCCCACAATCAAGGCGCGATCAGCGGATTTTGGTCAGGGAATCGCGCAGGGCCACTAACTGGGCGCGCACACCCTGGAGGCGCTCAATGGCCCGAGTGCGGGTGGCCACGGAGTCGGTCGACACGCGCATTTGCTCCTTTGCGGCGTCAATTTTCAGCCCCTTGTCATGGAGCAGATACTTGATTTGGCGCAACACTTCGACGTCGGCAGGCGTGTAATATCGTGTCCCCTTGGCGTTGCGCGTGGGTTTGAGGCGCGGAAATTCCTGCTCCCAATAGCGGAGGGTGCTGGCGGGCACGCCTATCAGGTCGCTCACTTCGCGTATGCGGTAATATTTTTTCGTTAAATCGTTTGATTCCATAATTGTTTAGTCCATAACGTGGCCGGCATTTTCGGCGTGGGTGATCATCTCGGCATATTCCTCGGGGGTGAGGTCATAGAAATAATAATTCACGGGATTCTGGGCCTCGCCGCGCAGGCGCACCTCGTAATGCACATGCGGGCCGGTGGATTTGCCCGTGTTGCCCGACTTGGCCACGATTTCGCCGCGGCTCACTTTCTGCCCGGGCTTCACTAAGAATTCCGACAGATGCGCATAACGGGTCACGTAGCCATATCCATGGTCAATCTCCACGAGGTTGCCATAGCTCGACGCCCATTCGGCGCGAACCACCGTGCCGTCGCCCGTGGCATACACCGGAGTGCCCACATTGCAGGCAAAGTCCATTCCTTCGTGGAATTTCATCGTGCCATAGACGGGGTCTACGCGCCGGCCATAGCCCGAGGCCATCTGCTTGAGGTCCAGCTCGCTGACGGGCTGAATGGCCGGGACGTGGGCTATGCGGTCGCTATTTTTGCGCGCAAGGTCGGTCAGTCGGTCGAAGCTCTGACTCTGCACGACCAACTCGCGCTCCAAGAGGTTGATTTTGTCTTGCAGCGTGGAGATGAGCTGATTGTCGGTCATGGAGTTGAGGCTGTTGGTGCGGTCGATGCCGGCATAACGCTGCGCGTCAGATATGCGGTCGGCCTGCATCATTACGCGATAAAAATTATTGTCGCGGTCGGCAATGTCGTCCATCACCTCCAAGGCGCCGTCTAAGCGCGAATTGAGCAAGAGCAACTGCTGCTGGAGCTCCTGATTTTCGCGGAGCAGGCTTCGCTCCTTGGGCATCAGGATTATCTGGTCCAAGAGCAAGAACATGGCAAATCCGAGCACCAACGAGAGCAGAAAGTGGCTCACCGCAGCGATCCAGCGCTTACGCCTCGACGGGTAAACGCGCTCATACGATTCGCTCTTCGGATTATACCGATAATAAACCTTCCTGCTCATGTCGCTGCAAATTTACGCATAAATCCCGAAAAAACCAAATAACTGGGACGGGCACCCGCCCTCGGGTGCCCATCTGTCGTAAAAGGAAGCCGCTAAAGCGGCTCGACACCCGAGGCGGGTGTCGTCCCCAGTTATTTTTAGAAGCGGACTACGAGTTCGGTGACGAAGCAGTCGCTGACGGCGTTGCCGCCCTTCCAGTCGAAGTATTTTTCGTAGTTGAGGCGCACGTCGGCGTGGAGTGCCTTGTAGGTGTAGGTCACTGTGGTGCCGATGGTTGCGCGGTTGCGCTTGAAGTTGAAGGTCTCGCCGTCGGCGGGGTTCGATTTGTTGGTGGTGAGCTGATATTGGTCGGTCATGCCGTCAAATCGGCCCTGGATTGACCAGCGGTTAAACACGCCCCACTTGACGTCTTTGTGCCAATCGACGAAGGCCACGTAGGAGTGGGCGTCCTTGTAGGTGTCGTGGCAATAGTGCTGATACATATATTCAGCGGCGGCATAGACGTTTTTGTTTTGCCATTCGAGGCATACGTTGGCAAGGTTGGAGCGGGTCACGGCCGGCTTGATGGAAGCCCATCCGCCGGTGAGTTTGAATCCTTCGGGGAGGGCGATGACGGCCTTAGCGGCGCCGGCCGTCTGGTGGCTGTAGGCGGAGCCTTTGTGGAGCGAGATGGTGTTAAAGGCGCCGGCTTCGAGGGTGAGGGGCGTGGAGGGGATGGCGTAGACCACCTTGGCGCCTAATGCGCGATAATTCATCATTTGCTTGCCCATGAATGAGCGGTTGGCAAAGAAGTAATTATTCGGAGCGCGGAAGGATTCAACGCCGAAGGGCATGCGGAACTGGCCGCCCTGAATGGTCAGGCCTTTGACGATGCGGAAGCGGCCATAGGCGTCGAGGAGCATCAGGTGATCCTCGTCGTTAAACTCGGCCTGGACGAAATAATCAATTGAGGGGGCAATGTAGCCGCCGATGCTCAGACGGGCGTTGCGCACACGGAAGCGGGAGTCGCCGCTGCGGGTGTCGAGTTCCCAGCGGGAGCGCACGGTGCCATGCACCTGAGGGACATAGCTGACCTCTGCGGCAACGGCCATGGAGGCCGATGCCAAGCAGAGGGCTGAGAGGGCGAGTGACTTAAAGGAGGCCATACTTTCCGGAGATGATTAAGACGATGTAACCAAGAAGCAGGCCGAAGAAGCCCATGAAGAGGCCGGTTTTGACCATATCTTTTTGCTTGATAAGGCCGGTGGCGTCGGCAAGGGCATTCGGGGGAGTAGAGATGGGGAGCACCATGGCCACGGAGGAGCAGACGGCCACGCCGATCAGGAGCGTGCCTACGCCGCCAAAGGCGCTGAGGGAGTCCATATTGGTGCCAACCACGGCAAGGATCGGCACGAAGAGTGCGGCCGTGGCCGTGTGGCTGATGAAGTTGGCCATGAGGTAGCAGAGCAGGCCGGAACCGATGATGACCATGAGGGGTGACCACGTGGCAAACGGAATGGCTTCGATGACGTGGGCAGCGAGGCCGCTCTGATTCAGGGCCACGCCTAAGGCGAAGGCGCCGGCAATCATCCAGAGGATTGACCAGGAGATTTCTTCGAGGTCGCGCTTGGTGATTACGCCCGTGATGGCAAAGACGCCGACGGGGAGCATGGCCACGACGTTGGCGTTCACGCCCGTGATGGAGTCAGTGAGCCAAAGGAGGATGGTGATGGCGAAAGTTACGTAGACTACGTAGTTGCGCCAGTCGCTCTTGTGGTTATCCTCAATCTCAAGGACGATGGTTTTCTGCTTGAAGGGGAAGAAGATGCGGAGCATATACCAGGCAATGACGAGCAGAATGATGGTCAGCGGAACCATTACCATCATCCACTGGCCGAAGCCGATGCCGAGGTTCATGCCTTCGGGGTCGTTGAGATATTTCAGGGCAATGGCGTTGGGCGGGGTGCCGATGGGGGTGCCCATGCCGCCGATGTTGGCGCCGATGGGAATGGCCAATGCGAGGCCGATTTTGCCTTTACCGTCGGCGGGCAGAGCCTTGAGCACGGGGGCGAGGAAGGTCAGCATCATGGCCGCAGTGGCGGTGTTGGAGATGAACATTGAGAAGAGGCCGGTCACGAGCAGGAAGCCGAGCAGAACGTTCTCACTCTTGGTGCCGAAGGGGGTCAGGAGGGTCTTGGCGAGCTTGACGTCGAGGCCGCTCTTGGTGGCGGCAATGGCGATGATGAAGCCACCGATGAAGAGCATGATGGTGGGGTCAGCAAAGCAAGCAAGGATGTCCTTATATTTAACCAAATTGTCGTATTTCACGATTTCTTCGCCATTGTTGACGCCCTGGAGGAACCAGAGGGCGGAATTTGAGGTGGCGAACAGCAGGAGAACCACGACGACCATGGAGGTGGTCCACGCCGGAACAGCGTCAAAAAGCCACATCAGGGCCGCAAAGGCGAAGACGCCGAGCACGCGCTGCTCAATGGGGTTGATGTTTGGCAGGCCATAGCAAGAGGCCGGGAGAAACCAGAAAAGAAGGGTTACGATAACCGCGATAGCGATCTTTAACCCCTTCATCCCAAGGGGGTTACGATTCATTCGATGCTCTTGCTTCCAGTGATGGTAAGACTCGAGCAGATGATAACCATGAAAGTTTTTAAACATGATGAAATATGTGATGATTAATTTATTTCAGTCTGAAAAACGGGTGCAAAGTTACGAATTTTTAGCGAAAATTACTATCTTTGCACCAAAAAATATGAATAAACAGTTAATAACACCCCCTGATTTCACTCCCGGAGAGGATGAAATTCAAGTTTTGAGCGGCCCGAATCCGGGTCTGCATGGCTGGCGCTATATGCTTCCTTACGACGGCAAGAGCTTGCCCGCCGCGGTTGATGAGCTTTTCAATTTGGCCTCGGAGTGGGACCAGACCACCTTTTATATAATGCCTCTGCGCGGAGTCAGCGCCGAGGAGGGCCGGCGGCTTTTTGCGCCGTTTCGCCGCCTTTATAATGTAAGATTTCCGGAAGAATACCTGTCTGAAGATGAATAACTTGCTGAATTTCATAGTCGTAGGGGCCGGCGGGGCGCTCGGCGCGATGATGCGCTATGGGTTGACGCTGCTGCTGACGGGGCGACCGCTTGCCGCCACGTTGGCTGCTAACGTGTTGGGTTCCTTTTTGATAGGACTGTTCATGGGCTCGACCCAGGGGCGCGCACTG
>CAZLMV010000108.1:4848-7387 GCA_964560625.1 uncultured Bacteroides sp.
GCTGAGGGCGCGTTCGGCTTTTTGGCGGGCGGCGGCGACGGTGTCGTCGGTGGCAAGGATTACGGCCATGCGGCGATGGCCATGCACTTCCGGTTTGCCAAACACGCGCATGGCGGTTCCGGGCTCGGAAAGGACCTCGTCAAGGCCGCTGAGGATGATTTCCTTGGAGTCGCCTTCCACAACCACGGCAGCTGAGGCCGACGGCCCATAAAAGCGGATGGCGGGCACGGGGAGACCGAGAATGGCGCGCGCATGAAGGGCAAATTCGCTCAGGTCCTGCGAAATCATCGTGACCATGCCGGTGTCGTGGGGTCGGGGAGAGACCTCTGAGAAGATCACCTCGTCGCCCTTGATGAAGAGCTCCACGCCGAAAATGCCGTGACCGCCTAAGGCGTCAGTGACTTTGCGGGCAATTTCGCGCGCTTTTTCGAGGGCCGTGGCCGACATGGGCTGAGGTTGCCATGAGAAGCGATAGTCGCCGTTTTCCTGATAGTGGCCCACGGGCTCGCAAAACGTGGTGCCCGAAATGGAGCGCACCGTCAGCAGCGTGATTTCATAGTCGAAATCCACGAATCCTTCCACGATTACGCGGCCGGCGTCGGCGCGGGCGCCCTCGCGAGCCTCGATCCAGGCGGCGTCGACTTGCTCGGGGGTGCGCACGGTTGACTGGCCGTGGCCGCTGCTGCTCATCACCGGCTTGACCACGCAGGGCAGGCCGATTTCCTCAATGGCGCGGTGAAATTCTTCAAGATTGGAGGCGAAGCGATAGGGCGACGTCTTGATGCCCAATTCCTCGGCGGCGAGGCGGCGGATCCCCTCGCGATTCATGGTCAGCAGGGTTGCTGCGGCCGTCGGGGTCACGTTAAAGCCCTCTTTTTCAAGCTTTACGAGCTCGGGAGTGGCTATGGCTTCCACCTCGGGGATGATATGGTCAGGCTTCTCCTCGAGAATCACTTGGCGCAGGGCCTCGGCATTGGTCATGTCAAACACTCGCGCGCGATTGGCCACCTGCATGGCCGGCGCGTCGGCATATTTATCGCAGGCAATGACTTCTACGCCAAAGCGTTGCAGCTCAAGGGCTACTTCTTTGCCTAACTCGCCGCTGCCTAAGAGCAGGGCCTTGGTTCCGGAGGGAGTGAAGGGAGTTCCGATTTTCATGATTCTGAGGGGGTTAGCCTAAGCGGCTGATGTTATGGAGTTGCGGTTCGTCGAGGATACGGATTCGGCGGCCGTCGACGGTGATCAGATGCTCGTTGACGAAGGCCGAGAGAGTGCGGATGGCGTTGGCCGTGGTCATGTTTGAGAGGTTGGCGAGGTCTTCGCGGCTCATGTAGATGCGCAGGGTCGACTTATCGTCCTCATAGCCATAGTTTTCCGCAAGGACTATCAGGGCCTCGGCAAGGCGCCCGCGAATGTGTTTTTGGGTCAGGTTGACAATTTTCGTGTCTGATGAGCCTAAGTTAGTGGCTAACTCCTTGATAAAGAAGCGGGCCACGGCATTATTACCCTCAATCAGCTCCTCGACCACCACCAACGGCAGCGTCCCGATGGTGCATTGCTCAAAGGCCGAGGCGGAGCTCACATAGGGCTCCCCGGCAAAAAAGGCGCGATAACCAAAGTATTGCACCGGGCGGATTAATCGGATAATCTGGGACCGCCCGCCAACTCCTTCCTTCCATTTCTTCACCTTGCCGGAGATGAGACACCAAAGGAATTCCGGGGTGTCTTTCTCGGAATAGATGGTCTCATTCTTCTTGTAATGATGCAGGGTAAAGTTTTCCGTTACCAGCCGCTTTTCGTCGGCCGACAACACAGACCAGAGTTCGGACAGATCCTCACTTATAACTTGCTCAAGAACTTCTCGTATCATCTTAAATTGAACCTATAGGGGACTGCAAAGTTACGAAAAATAAATGAGAAATAAAAACTCGCGCCCCCGATTTGTTCCCTTTTCCCCCATTTTTGACCCCCAATCGCCCAATGCAGGTCATGACCCCGAGAAAGTGTTTGGGAAATTCAAGAAAAATGCGTAAATTTGAGGCGTTTTTTCAGCAAAATTTTTATGGAACGCAAAGGTAAATTATATTTTAGATATGGAACCATGGGGTCCGCTAAAACGGCCCTCCTACTGACCACGGCCTACAATTTCGAGGAGCGGGGCATGCGCTATATCTGCATGAAACCCGTGATCGACACCCGCGACAAAAAGAACGTAATCCGCTCGCGCATAGGCATTGAGCGCGAATGTCAGTGGATCATGGCCGACACTGACCTCTATCTGACGGCTACTCAGCTCTGCGAGCAAGCCGGCTGCCTGATCGAGTGGTTTCTCATCGACGAGGCCCAGTTTCTCACGGCCGAACAGGTGGACCAACTCGCCCGGTTGGTCGACGACTATGGCGTCAACGTGATTTGCTATGGCCTGCGCACCGATTTCCGCACTCACGCCTTTGAAGGCTCCATGCGCCTCTTTGAGATTGCCGACACCATCGACGAAATCAAAAGCACCTGCTCCTGCGGCCGCAAAACCATTGTCAAC
>CAZLMV010000109.1:0-7256 GCA_964560625.1 uncultured Bacteroides sp.
GAGCTCCAGAGCTTGAACATGAGCATGGGGGGCATGAGTCAGACCATCAAGATGGGTACTGATAATAACTGGAACGTCGGTTTGTCGGCGTCAATGCCCTTGATTAATGCGTCGCTTTGGAAGTCTATCGGGCTGTCGGACACTCAGATCTTGCAGTCGCTTGAGAGCGCTCGGGCTTCGCGTCTTGATTTGGTAAATAACATCAACAAGGCTTATTATGCGTTGCTTTTGGCTATAGATTCGCGGAAGGTGATTCGCCAGAATTATGACTTGGCGAAGTTGAATGCCGAGATTTATGAGCAGCAGTTTCGGGCCGGGACGGCGTCGGAGTATGACATGCTTCGGTCGCAGGTTCAGGTTTCGAATGTGGAGCCGGAGTTGCTTCAGGCCGACATTGCCGTGCGTCAATGTCAGTTGCAATTGGCTGTGTTGATGGGGATTGAGCCGACGGCGACGTTGATGCCGACGGTTGATTTGAGCGATATGCAGCAGGAGATGTATGGCTACTATTTGGGCGACCATCGCTCGCTTGACGACAACACTTCGCTGCGCTCTTTGGACATCAATCGCAAGCTGGCGGCGCAAAACGTCACGCTGCAGAAAATGGCGTGGGTGCCGACTCTTTCGGCCACGTTTAATCTCAACTGGAACGCCATGAGTAATGGCAATCCCTTTACTAATCAGCACTTTAATCCTTACTCCAACGTGGGCGTGGCATTGCAGATTCCCATTTTCCATGGAGGGGCGAAATATCAGAAGCTCCGCCAGGCCAAGGTGCAGCTCCAACAGATTGACCTTCAGCGCGAAACGCTGGTCAACTCGCTGAACATGCAGGTAGACCTCGCCTTGGATAACATCAATCGCCAGGTCAATCAGATATCCTCAAGCGAGCAGGGCATGAAGACCGCCGCCAAGGCCCGCGAAATCATGCAAAAGAGCTTTGAAATCGGCGCAGCCACTTATCTGAACCTGCGCGACAGCGAGATGGCCCTGACGTCGGCCCAACTCGCTTATTATCAAGCAATTTATAACTATTTAGTGAGCACCAGCGAACTCGATACACTTTTGGGCCGCGAGGAAGCTCTTGGAATTACAAACAAATAAGCCGCAAAATTAATCAGCAATGAAAAAGTTTTTCCTCCCCGGCGTGATTGCCGTAGCCCTCATTACGTCATGCTCCTCAGATAAGGAGGATGCCTCCAAGCAGGCCGCCGAAGAATCGCTTCCGCGCGTCAAGGTCGAAACCGTCGAGGCCCGCCAAGTGGACCAAATCGGAACTTATACGGCCACGGTTCAGCCTCAGATCATCAATAATATCTCGTCGGCCATGCCGAGCCGCATCAAGCAAATCTTGGTGGACGAAGGTCAGCAAGTGTCTGCGGGCCAGACGGTTGCCATCCTTGATGACGTCAACACGTTTGCCTATGAGACGCAGGTCGACAACGCCAAGGCCAACCTCAAAAACGTGGAACTCAACTATAATCGCGCCGTGGAGCTCTTTAACATCGGCGGCGGCACCAAGCAGCAGGTCGACGCCATGGAAATCCAGCTCACCAACGCCAAAAACGCCCTTGCGCAGGCCGAGCGCACGCTCCGCAACGCCAAGGAAAACACCGTGTTGACCTCGCCGATTGCCGGCGTAGTCACGGCTCGCAACTACGATCCCGGCGACATGGCCGCCAACTTGCCCATCGTCACCGTGGCCCGCGTGAAACCTGTGAAATTGGTTATCAACGTGACCGAAAACGATTTCCCGAAAATCCACAAAGGGATGCCCGCCACTGTGAAATTTGACACCTATGGCGACGAAGAATTTACCGGCACCATCGCCACGGTGATGCCGACGGTCGACGCCGCCTCGCGCACCTTCGGAGTGGAAATCACCTTGGCCAACGAGGACTCCAAAGTGCTCCCCGGCATGTTTGGCCGCGTGAACCTGAATTTGGGGAGCGCCGAGCGCGTCGTGGTGCCCGACAAGGCCGTGGTCAAGCAGCAGGGCTCGGGCAATCAGTATGTCTACGTGCTCCGGCCCGACGGCACGGTAAGTTATAATAAGGTGGAACTTGGCCAACGCTTAGGCGCTGAATATGAGCTGCTGAGCGGCGTCGATGCCGGCTCGGAAGTGGTCATCAGCGGTCAGTCCAGACTCTCTAACGGCGCAAAAGTAGAAGTAACGAAATGAGTATCTACGGTTCAGCAGTAAAACGACCCATAACGACGCTGCTCTGCTTCGTTACGGTCATTATTCTCGGCGTGTTCTCGCTGACGAAACTGCCGATTGACCTCTTCCCGGACATCGACACCAACACGATCATGGTCATCACCATGTATCCGGGCGCCAGCGCTAAAGACATTGAGCAAAACGTCACCAAGCCGTTGGAAAATACCCTCAACTCCGTCGAACACCTCAAGCACATCACTTCGACCTCACGCGAAAACACCTCGGTGATCACCCTGGAGTTTGAGTATGGCTACGACATTGACGTCTTGACCAACGATGTTCGCGATAAGTTAGACATGGTCTCGTCGCTATTGCCGGACGATGTCAATAACCCGATTATCTTCAAGTTTTCTACGGACATGATTCCCATCTGCCTGCTTTCGGTCGAGGCCACTGAGAGCATGCCGGGACTCTATAAGATTCTTGACGATAATGTGGCCAACCCGTTAGCGCGCGTCGACGGAGTGGGCACGGTCTCCATTTCCGGCGCGCCCAAGCGTGAGATTCACGTTTACATTGATCCTCAGCGCCTTGAGGCCTATAATCTCTCTGTAGAGGCGATATCGAGCGTGATTGGCGCGGAGAATAAGAACGTGCCCGGCGGCTCGTTTGATGTCGGCTCAAACACGTATGCCCTTCGAGTGCAGGGCGAGTTTGACTCCACGTCGCAGCTGAAGGATATCCCCGTGGGCAGCTTCGGCGGCAAGATTGTTTACCTCAAAGACGTGGCTCGAGTGGAAGACTCGCTCGAGGAGCGCACCCAGCAGACCTTTAATAATGGTCAGGAGGGCGCCATGATCGTCATTCAAAAGCAATCAGGCGCCAACTCCGTGGAGATCTCTAACAAGGTGATGAAGATGCTCCCGCAGCTGGAGAAGAACCTCCCCTCCGACATCAAAATCGGCGTCATCATGGACTCGTCAGACAACATCCGCAACACCATCAACTCGCTGGTTGAGACCGTGCTTTATGCGCTGCTGTTTGTGATGGTGGTGGTGTTCCTGTTCCTTGGACGCTGGCGCGCCACGATGATTATTGTCATCACGATTCCCGTGTCGCTCATCGCCTCGTTTATTTACCTGTATGCCACGGGTAATACGCTGAATATCATCTCGCTATCAGCTCTGTCGATATCCATCGGTATGGTGGTCGACGATGCCATCGTGGTGCTTGAAAACGTGACGACCCACATTGAGCGCGGCTCCGACCCGCGGCAGGCGGCAGTGCATGGCACCAACGAGGTGGCCATTTCCGTAGTGGCTTCGACGCTGACACTTATCGCCGTGTTCTTCCCGCTGACTTTGGTCACGGGCATGACCGGCGTGATGTTCCGCCAGCTCGGCTGGATGGTCACCATCATGATGATTATTTCGACCACTTGCGCGTTGACGCTCACCCCGATGCTCTGCTCCCAGTGGCTGCGCCTGCGCAATCCGGGCGCCGAGGGCCGCAAGAAAAAGACCTGGTATACGCCCGTAGCTCGCGCCTTGGATCGCTTTGATGCCGCCTATGCCGGGCTGTTGGTCAAGGTGGTTCGCCATCGCGGGCGCACGATTCTGATCTGTCTTGCCATCTTCGTCGGCTCTATATTCTTAATGCGTGGCGTCGGCACCGAGTTTATCCCCACTCAGGATAACTCCCGCTTGGGCATCAGCCTCGAGCTCCCCATAGGCTCGCGTGTGGAATACGCCCGCGACGTAACTGCCCGACTTGACAGCATGTTGCGCGCAAAATATCCCGAAGTGCTCGTGTCGAACTATACCGTCGGCCCCGCAAGCTCTGACAACACCTTTGCGTCGCTCTCGGACAATGGCGCGCACATCATCTCAATGAACGTGCGCCTCGTTGACCCCAAGGACCGTAAAAAAGGCATCGTCGAGCTGGCCCACGACATCCGCGAAGACATTGACCGCGACTTCCCTGACTTCAAGAAAGTGCAGGTGAAAGTGGGCGGCGGCACCGGCGGCCTCGGCGGCCAGAGCAAGGTCGACTTTGAAATCTATGGCTACGACTTTGACGCGACCGACAGCGTGGCCCGCACGCTCAAGCAGATTCTCGAGGGCATCAACGGCACGGCCGACGTGATCATTTCCCGCTCGGATTATCAGCCTGAATATCAGGTGGATTTCGACCGCGAAAAGCTCTCAATGTATGGCATCAACCTGCAAACGGCGGCCTACTATCTGCGCAACCGCATCAACGGTGCCACGGCCTCGCAGTTCCGCGAAGACGGCGAGGAATATGACATCAAGGTGATGTATGCCCCCGAGCACCGCACTCAGATTTCCGACATTGAAAACATCCTCATCTACACGCCTACGGGCCAGGGTATCCGCCTCAAGGAGCTCGGCACGGTGGTGGAACGTTTCACCCCGCCAACCATTGAACGCAAGGACCGCGAGCGCGTAATCACCGTCTCCGCCATCGTCGACGGCGTGCCCATGAGTGAAGTAGTCACCGCCGCCCAGGCTGAGATTGACAATCTCCAGTTCCCCCCGGGCATCACCATCGGCCTCTCCGGCTCTTATGAGGACCAGCAAGACTCCTTCGGCGACCTGCTGATGCTCGGCCTGCTGATTATCATCTTGGTTTATATCGTCATGGCGGCTCAGTTTGAGTCATTTACCTATCCGGGAATCATCATGACGTCGCTGCTCTTTGCCTTCTCGGGCGTGTTCTTGATCCTTTGGCTCACGGGCCATACGCTCAATGTCATGTCGATGATCGGCGCCATTATGCTTATCGGTATTGTGGTCAAAAACGGCATCGTGCTCATTGACTATATCTCGCTCAACCGCGAGCGCGGCATGTCGATTCGTCGCGCCGTGATTGACGGCGGCCGGTCGCGTCTGCGCCCCGTGGTGATGACCACTTTGACCACCATTCTCGGCATGGTCCCCATGGCTGTGGGCACCGGCGAAGGTGCCGAACTCTGGCGCCCGATGGGTGTGGCCGTCATTGGCGGTTTGACGTTCTCAACCATTCTGACGCTGCTCTTCGTGCCGGCCCTCTACTGCGTCTTTGCCGGCAACGGGGTTAAGCGTCAGCGCAAACAAAACAAACAGAAACTCCTGAAATGAAAGCAATATTCATAGCCTACGATCAGGCTCACCACGAACAGATTCTCGAAGTGCTCAACTCTTGCGCCTGCCGAGGCTACACGGCCTTCGGCACGGTGCAGGGCCGCGGCTCCCACGGCGGCGAACCTCACTTGGGGAGCCATGCCTGGCCGTCGTTAGCTGAGGCCATGCTCACGATGGTCGATGACTCCCGCGTCGACTCCCTCCTTGAGCGACTCCGCGCCGTAGACCAAGCCAAGCCCCGCCTCGGCCTCCGCGCCTTCGTCTGGCCCATCGAGTCCACCATCTAACCCCGCCCCCCGACCCATTAATGAGTTCATCCGGTTTTATTGAGCCTAAAGGAAATTATCGGTCGCTGATTGTTTATAAGAAAGCGGAGTGTATTTATGATTTAACTTATCATTTTGCTCATCGCTTTCTGCAGCGCGGAGATCGTACTGTGGATCAAATGGTTCAGGCTGCGCGCAGCGGCAAGCAAAATATTATTGAGGGCTCTGCTGCTGCGACCACTTCGCGCGAGACCGAGATTAAGCTCTTTAATGTGGCAAAAGCCAGCTTGGATGAGTTATTAGCTGATTTTGAGGATTATATCAGGGTAAGAAACTTGGCTGTGTGGGGTGAACAAAAGCAAAAAGAAGTGCGGGAGTTTTGCAAAATCCACAATGACTCTGCCTTCTATCGACAAATCGCGCCTCTGCGCGATGATGAAACCTTGGCCAATCTGGCAATTACGCTGATTCATCAGGAGTTATACCTGCTTCTTCGCCTAATAGAGCGCGCAAAGGCTGATTTCCTTCAGCGCGGCGGCATACGCGAAGAAATGTCTCGCGCCCGCCTCGCCTACCGCAAAGATAACAACTCCCGCTAACCTTTTTGGGAGGCTTGGGAAGATTGGGAAGATTGGGAGGATTGGGAAGATTGGGAAGATTGAGAAGATTGGGAGGATTGGGTAAGGCTTCGTCATTTTCCCAATATTCCCAATATTCCCAAACCTTCCCAAACCTCCCAATCTTCCCAATTTTCCCATAAAATTTTCATTTTTCATTTATTTTGCGTAACTTTGCAATGTTAAATTGATTCTTAAACCAACTAAATCACGTTTTAATATGGAAATCTCTCATATTGAGCATATTGGCATTGCTGTCCCCTCGCTTGAGGAAGCTATCCCTTTCTATGAAAAAATGCTCGGCTTGAAGTGTTTCGCCATCGAAGAGGTGGCTGATCAGAAAGTTCGCACCGCATTTTTCCGCGTAGGTCAAACCAAAATCGAGCTCTTGGAAGGCACTTCCGAGGACTCAGCCATCAGCAAATTCATCGCTAACAATGGCGGTCGCGGCGGTATTCAGCACGTGGCCCTCAACATTACCGACGGCGTGGCCAACGCCCTTGGTGAACTCGAAGAAAAAGGCTGCAAACTCATCGACAAGGCTCCCCGCAAAGGCGCTGAAGGCCTCAACATCGCTTTCCTTCACCCCAAAAGCTCTTGCGGCACGCTCATTGAACTCTGCGAGCAGCCCAAGTAATCTCTCCCTCATCCCCAAATTTTAAAACCCAATTAAATCTTAAGAAATGTCCAGCCAATTGGAAAAAGTGCAGGAATTGATTGAACTGCGCAAGGAGGCAGCCCTCGGCGGCGGCCAAAAGGCCATTGACAAACAGCACGAACGCGGCAAGTTTACCGCCCGCGAACGCATCAACCAGCTGCTTGACGAAGGCTCATTTGAGGAATACGACATGTTTGTGCGCCATCGCTGCACCAACTTCGGCCAAGAAAAGAAATCATTCCCCGGCGACGGCGTGGTGACCGGTTGCGGCACCATCGGCGGCCGTTTGGTCTACGTTTTTGCTCAGGATTTCACCGTGTTTGGCGGCTCGCTGAGCGAAACCATGGCCCAGAAAATCTGCAAGATCATGGACATGGCCATGAAGGTCGGTGCTCCCGTGATCGGCCTCAA
>CAZLMV010000110.1:0-7232 GCA_964560625.1 uncultured Bacteroides sp.
CAACTGGTCGGTGTGGCTCCATGAATATCTCGAACAGATCCCGGGCAAGCAAGACGTGTTGCGCTATGTGCTGACGGCAAATGCGCCCGAAACCAAGGATAATGACTTCACCTGGGCCGACTTCCAGGCGCGCAATAATAGCGAATTGGTGGCCATTTTGGGCAACTTCGTGAATCGCGCTTTGGTGCTGACTCACAAGTATTTCGACGGCAAAGTTCCCGCCGCCGGCGCCCTCGAGCAGATTGACCGCGACGCCTTAGCCGAGATTCAGACCCTCAAGGAGAAGATGAGCGGCCTGATTGACGAATTCCACTTCCGCGACGCCCTGAAGGAGGCGATGAACATGGCCCGCTGCGGCAACAAATACCTCCAGGAAACGGAGCCCTGGAAAGTGGCGAAGACCGACATGGCCCGCACCGCCACCATCATGAACACCGCCCTGCAAATCACGGCCAACCTCGCCATTGCCTTTGAGCCGTTCCTGCCGTTCATGAGCGAAAAACTCTGTCGCATCCTCGGCCTGCAACACATTGACTGGCAAATGCTTGGCAGCGACAATATCCTCCCCGCCGGCGCCGAAATTGGCCAGCCCGAACTCCTCTTCGAAAAGATTGAAGACTCAGTGGTCGAAGCCCAGCTCCAGCGCCTCAAAGACATCAAGGAAGCCAACGCTAAGGCTGCATGGAAGCCCGAACCCGTCAGCGAAGATGTTGATATTGACCTCTTTGCGAAGTGTGACCTGCGCGTAGGTACCGTCCTCGAGTGTCAGAAAGTCCCCAAGGCCGACAAGCTCCTGCAATTTAAGATTGACGACGGCACGGGCGAACCGCGCACCATCGTCAGCGGCATTGCAAAATATTACGAACCTGAGCAACTCGTCGGCAAGCAGGTTTGCTACATTGCCAATCTCCCGGCCCGGAAGCTCCGCGGAGTGGAAAGCTGCGGCATGATTCTCAGCGCCGTCAATTCTGATGGCTCTCTGACCGTCATCTCCCCGTCGGCCCCCGTGGCCCCGGGCTCAAAAATCGGTTGACGCCATGAGCAGTAAGCCTAAGATTTTGATAATTTACACCGGGGGCACCATCGGCATGATTGAAAATCAAAAAACCGGTGCCTTGGAGCCTTTTAATTTTGACCACCTTATAGATAATGTGCCCAAAATTAAGATGCTCGACTATGACATTCAGAACATCCAGTTTGCCCATCCCATCGATTCGAGCGACATGAATCCGACCCACTGGGCCGACATTGCTCACCATATCGAGGAGAATTATGAGGCGTTTGACGGCTTCGTGGTGCTCCACGGCACGGACACCATGGCCTACACCGCCTCGGCCCTCTCGTTCATGCTCGAGAATCTGCATAAACCGGTGATTATCACCGGCTCGCAGCTCCCCATAGGCGAGGTCCGAACCGACGGCGAAGAAAACCTGATCACGGCCCTGCAGATCGCTGCCGACCGCAATCCGGACGGCACTCCGACCGTGCAGGAAGTGGCCATTCTGTTTGAAAACTACCTATGGCGCGGCAACCGCTCGACGAAGATGAGCGCCGACAATTTCAACGCCTTCAAGAGTAATAATTACCCCTCGCTGGCCAAAATCGGCCTCGGAATCCACTTCAACCCTGACGCCCTGATGAAGCATGAGGCCATGCGCCCGCTCCAGGTCCGCGCCAATATGGACACGTCCGTGATGTTCCTCGACCTCTATCCCGGAATCACCGAACCGATCCTGCGCCATCAACTTAACACGCCCGGAATCAAGGGAATAGTCATGATGACGTTCGGCGCCGGCAATGCCCCGACGGAGCAATGGTTCATCGACGCAGTGAAGGAGGCCGTGGATAGCGGCAAGGTGATTCTGAACGTGACCCAATGCGTCAACGGCGGCGTCCACGCCAAGCGCTATGTCGGCTCCGACCGCCTGGCCGCCGCAGGCGTGATTTCCGGCAACGACATCACTTCCGAGGCCGCCATTACCAAACTCATGTATCTCTTCGGGCTGGGGCTCAATGCCGAGGAGGTTACTGACTATTTGCGCAAGCCCCTCGCCGGTGAAATGACAATATTATGATGAAAAAAATTGCTTACGTGGGCGTTGCTGCCCTTTGCGCCTGCTCTTGCGCATCAAAGAAAAATGAGACGCCTCAAGAGCCTGAGCTTCAGATTGTTCAGGCTCCGGCGCGTCCCGTCATCGGCGGTCAGCCTTATGAGTTGCCCCGCGCCGTGGTCTATCAGATGAATGGCGATTACGCTGATAATGTGGCGATTCAGGTTGACGCGCAAGGCAACGTCGTGTCCTATCCCGCGCCGCAGGATGTCAAGGGCATGGAGCCCGTGGCCCTTGGCGACGGCTGGTATCTGTCGCGCCAAGGCGTCAGCAACCGCAGCGTCTTCACCCGCTGGACTTTCGCCGAATATGCCGCGCTGAAGTCCGTGCCGACCCTTGCCGAGCTCAAGGCCGCCATCATTCCCGAGGCGAAAATCACCGAGCTTAAGGTCCTCACCATCAGCCAATCAGAGGCCTTAGAGGACCCGCAGAAAATCCAACTTCCTTAAGCCACTTGCACGGGAATCCCCGTTTCGGCCTCTATGCGGGCGCCAATGGCGCTTAATTCGTCGTGGCTCACGGCGCGCAGAGTCTCGTCAGGCGTCTTGCGGTCAATCGAATAGATCATGATTGAGCGCGGCTTGATGCGGCGGTAAGCGTCGATCAGCGCCGAGATTTCGCGGTCTGTGGTGTTGTCAATCCCCTCGCCGCGCAGAATCATCGTCTGAATTATTCCCGTCCCCGCAAATTGCTCTAACTGCTTGATTACCCGCTCGGTAGTAAACTCCGGCGAGCCCGGGCGGTCAATCTTCCGCATGGTCTCCTCAATGGCCGAGTCGAGCTTCAGAATATTGTTGTCAACCCGATTTAGCGCTGCGCAAACCTCCGGCTTGCCAAGGCGAGTAGAGTTATTGAGCACCGAGATTTTCACCTCCGGAAAGTACTCGTTGCGCAATCGGATGGTCTCCTCAATGATTTCGGAAAACTGAGGGTGGAGTGTCGGCTCGCCGTTGCCGCTAAAGGTGATCACGTCAAGGGGCTCGCCGCTTTCCTTCATCGCTTTGAGCTTTGCTTCAAGCAGTTGGCTCACCTCCGCGGGAGTGGGGAAGCCGGTCGTTCCCGGGCCTTGGGCGTTGAAGCCCGCCTCGCAATAGAGGCAGTCAAACGAGCAGACTTTGCCGTCGCGGGGCGAGAGATTCACGCCCAACGACGACCCAAGCCTGCGGCTGTGTATCGGTCCGAAAATCGTGTCGTGGAAAAGTACGCGCTGCATTCAGGAGAGTTTGGCAAGCGCGGCGCCAATGCGACTCATGGCTTCGCGAATGTTGTCGTCGCTGGTGGCGTAGCTCAGGCGAATGTAGCCCGGGGCGCAGAAGGCCGCGCCGTCAACGGTGGCCACGTGAGCCTCGTCGAGCATGTAAAGCGCTAAGTCACCGGAAGTTGCAATGACCTTGTCGCCATGCTTCTTGCCGATAAAGGCGCTGACTTCCGGGAAGAGATAAAACGCGCCCTGGGGCTCGTTGACCTTCAGTCCGGGGATTTGGCGAGCGAGTTCCACCACCAAGTTGCGGCGGCGCTCAAAGGCCTGACGCATAGTTTCGACGCACTCCTGCGAGCCGGTGTAGGCGGCTTCGGCAGCTTTCTGGGCAATGGAGCTGGCGCCCGAGGTGTATTGGCCCTGGAGTTTATTGACGGCTTTGGCAATGGCGGGCGGGCAGGCGCAATAGCCAATGCGCCAGCCGGTCATGGCGTAAGCCTTACTTACGCCGTTGATAATCACCACTCTGTCAGCCAATTCCGGGAAGGAGGCCAACGAGCGGATCTCGGCGCCAAAGTTGATGTGTTCGTAGATTTCGTCGGCCATCACCAAGATGTCGGGATGCTTGCTCAAAACGTCGACCAAGCCCTGCAGCTCGGCGGGCGAATAGACTGAGCCCGTGGGGTTTGAGGGCGAGCAGAGGAGCACCATGCGGGTCTTAGGCGTGATGGCCTGCTCGAGTTGCGCCGGGGTTACTTTGAAGTCCTGCTCAATGCTGGCGGCCACTTCAACTACCTTACCTTCAGCGAGTTTCACCATCTCTACGTAGCTCACCCATGCCGGAGTGGGGATGATGACCTCGTCGCCGGGGTTGATCGTGGCCAAAATCACGTTGCAGAGCGCTTGCTTGGCGCCGTTACCCACCACGATTTGCTCCGGAGCGAAGCTGACGCCGTTTTCCGTGCGCAATTTTTCGCTAATGGCCTTGCGCAGCGACAGATAGCCCGCCACGGGCGTGTAGAACGTAAAGTTATTGTCAATTGCCTCCTTGGCGGCCGCCTTGATGTGGGCCGGGGTAGGGAAGTCAGGCTCGCCCACGGAAAGGTTGATGACGTCTACTCCCTGCGCCTTGAGTTCGGCGCTTTTTTGCGACATGGCCAGAGTGGCCGACGCCGCCAAATTCAGTACTCTCTCAGAAATCTGCATATCTATGTGTAAATTAATTGCTTGCCTTCTTGAAAATTCGGTTCCAGCGGATGTTGAACGGGAACGTCTTGTCCGGGTCAAAGGATATCAACACTCTGACCGGGCGCCCAACTATGTGGTCCTCAGGCACAAAGCCCCAGAATCGCGAGTCGAGCGATTTATGCCGGTTGTCGCCCATCATGAAGTAATAATCCATCTGGAAGGTATACTCCTTGGCGGGTTTGCCGTCGATGTAAGCCTGGCCGTTGCGCCATTGCGCCGTCGGGTTTTCATAGTGGTGAATCGCGTGGCCATATTGCGCCCAGGTGGAGTCGTTGAGCTCAATGGTCATCCCTTTGGCGGGAATACGAATGGGACCGTAATCGTCAAGAGTCCAGCCGTCTACGTTGGCCGTGGCCAGCGGGAAGAGGAGCGTCTCACCGCCCGCGTAAGTCATGCGCCGCATGCTTTCCACTTCGGGGTTCATCTTCAGTTTTTCCGCCATGGCGGCCGTCAGCGGCGGGGTGGGGTGGCCCATGCCGGGGATGATCTGACGGTCGGCCTCGCTAACTCCCAATTCTTCAAGGATTTGGTCGCCTAACGTGGGATTCTTGAATTGCACGTAGTAAACAAACTGCGCATCCTCCGGCATCGGCATCTGCACGCCATTATTATAGATCTCGCCGCCCTTGATTTGGAACGTCTGACCGGGCAGACCCACGCAGCGCTTCACGTAGTTTTCCCGTCGGTCAACCGGGCGGTAAATCACCTCGCCGAAAATCTCCGGATTCGCCTTGATGTAAGCCATGCCGACGGCTCTGGTGGCCTCGTCTTGCTCAATCAGGCTTTCATAGTCTCTCACCGGCGCTTGCGCCAAGATTTGCTCGCCTAAAATGCGACTCATGGAGTAAATGTCAGGGTTCTGCTCCTTGAGGGCCACGGTGTCGCCCCCGGGAAAGTTGAACACCACGATGTCGCCGAGCGCCACGGTGTCCGTGCCCTGCAGGCGGTGATATTTAAATTGAGGCTTGTCGAGGTAGCTCTTAGCGTCGATCCAGGGTAAAGTGTTCTGTACCAGCGGGAAATGTACCGGCGTCATCGGCACTCGTGGCCCGTAGGCCGTCTTGTTCACCCAGAGGTAATCGCCCGTCAGCAGTGTCTTTTCCAGCGACGATGAGGGTATCTGATAATTTTGCCCGACGAAGGCAAACACGAAGTAAACCAACACGATAGCATACACTATCGCGTCAACCCAGCCCATTACGGCACGGGTCGTGGCCGACTTCGATTTCTTCCACCACGTGAAAGGTATATATCCCGTGATATAGATGTCAAAAAGCAGCAGCCACCACAGGGCCACCCACCAGTTGCCTAACCAGGCCACCCACAGGAAAAACACCACCGAGACTATCCCGAAGCGAACCCAGCGCGTCGGCTTATTCTCTTTTACTCGCCGCTTGAAATCGGCCTTAAAATCACTTGCCATGTTTAATTAATGTGTCTTTTTTAGAGGCCAAGGACCTCGATCATCATCTCGTCAATCGTGTGGAAGCCCGGCTTCCCCTGAATCCATTCGGCCGCCAAAACCGCCCCGAGGGCAAACCCGTCGCGCGACTTGGCGCTATGTTTCAGCGTCAGCGAATCCACCGCGCTCTCCCACGTAATTTCATGTATGCCGGGCACTTCCGCATGCCTCATGTGGTTAATCAGCAGTTTCCCCTCCGTGGGCTCTTCGCTCCAGCCGTCAAGGCCCGGATGAGCCTCAATGATCTGCTCGGCAGCCATCAGCGCCGTGCCGCTCGGGTGGTCCAACTTGTGAATATGGTGGGTCTCCGTCATGTCCGGATGATATTGAGGAAACTTGCTCAAAATCCGCGACATATACCGATTCACCGCAAAGAAAATATTCACCCCTAAGGAGTAATTTCCGCTCCAAAGTAGCGAATCTCCGGCCTTCATTTCGCCCTTGATGCGCTCCAAGCCGTCGGCCCAGGCCGTCGTGCCGCTAACCGTCGGAACTCCCTGCGCCAAAGCCGCGCGGACATTCCCCTCCGCAGCCCCGGGAACCGTGAATTCTATGGCCACATCGGCGCTCCTGAAAGCCTCCGAATCTATCTTATCGTCGGTCTCGCGGT
Source organism: uncultured Bacteroides sp. (assembly GCA_964560625.1). Classification (GTDB taxonomy): domain Bacteria; phylum Bacteroidota; class Bacteroidia; order Bacteroidales; family Muribaculaceae; genus UBA3263. The sequence continues at coordinate 6,630 of CAZLMV010000110.1, forward strand.
CAATCCGGGCCACGATCTCATGCCCGCGCTCTTGCGCCGCACGCTCTATCGCGTGGCCCATCTTGCCATAACCTATTAATGCTATCTTCATATAATAATGCGTTGAATTTTCCCCGCAAATTTAATCAAAATCCCGCAAACCACCAAACCCTCCCCCCAAAATCCCCACAAAAAACCGCCATCTCCCCCGCCCCTCGCGCGTCTTAACTGGGGAGGGCACCCAGCGGCCGCTGGCCCGGGCGTCTTAACTGGGACGGGCACCCGACCCCGGGTGCCCAGCGCGCCGCAAAGTAGCAAATCTTGCCCGCGGCCGAATAAAATGCCCCTTCCCGCCCAGGCAAAGCCGCTTGCGGCGCCCCCGCGGCCCCAGCGCGCCGCAAAGAAGCAAATCTTGCCCGCGGCCGAATAAAAATGCCCCTTCCCGCCCTGGCAAAGCCGCTTGCGGCGCCCCGCGGCCCCAGCGCGCCGCAAAAGAAAGCAAATCTTGATTGTGGGCGAATGAAATGAGCCTTCCCGCCCTGGCAAAGCCGCTTGCGGCGCCCCGCGGCCCCTGGCGCGCCGCAAAAGAAAGCAAATCTTGATTGTGGGCGAATGAAATGAGCC
>CAZLMV010000111.1:0-7230 GCA_964560625.1 uncultured Bacteroides sp.
AGACCCTCCAAGCCGCCTCCACCGGCACCGGAACCATGGGCCTCAACATCCAGCTCCCCTCCGGCTCCGCCCTGTTCCTCGACGAATTAGGCTACCGCTCAGGCGCTTCCGGCACCGACGCCTCAGGCATCGGCATGATCGGCACCATCTGGCTCGCACAGACCCCCACGGCCTCCTCCACCGCCAAAACCGAAGCCCGCTGCCTCGTCGTCAACCAATCCACCCTCCAACAAAACTCCAACCCCCGCACCCATGGCTTCGGCATCCGCCCCACCCTCGACTAACCCCACCCACCAAAGCTATAGCTCATATAGTTGCACTGGTTAAAAAATTTGACCAGTTTACCGCAAAAGTCAAGGCCTTTACTTGAAGGGAATAGTAGATGTTGAGGAGATGATTTCTGTGCTCAAATCTCCACCCCAAAAGCCGCGCGTGAGGGCGCGGCTTTTATTATTCTAATAATTTTTGTTAACAATAATTGATTATCATTGCAGCACTATCTCAGCTAATTCAAAAACGGAATCATATACTTATGAGTGTGGCGAGTCAGCACCTCATCATCGGGGGAAGACAACACGACATTTTCCGCCTCGTTCACCGGAAACTCTGCTCCCTCATAGACAAATTTTTACTGTTTAAGAGGGGGCTTTTTCAAATTGCTTAGTGCGGGATGGGGAATTAGGGTTTGGGGGTGACGGCGAAGAAGATGTCTGTTATGGTGTCTTCGGTGCCGTTGGGGAGTTCGTAGGTGACGGGCTCGCCGGTGTCTTCGTAGGTTCGTTCTGCAATGTATGATTCCACGAAGTTGGTTGCAATGGTCCGGCCGTCTTTTGATTTGAAAATGATAGTTTCGGGCGCAATTGGGTAACCGTCAGTATCCGTTAACAGTTTCGCGTTTTCCGGAGTAAGTGTCAGTGGCATAGCGAATTCGCGGCCTTGGGGGTCGTTGTGCCAAGCGAGGGCTTGCTGCCACATGTGGTCGTTGCAGGGGATGGTGAGAGTGCCGTCCTCGAGGGTGATTTTTGGAAGGTCTACCGTCTCGGGGAGGTTATCTTCGGTGATTTCGGGGATGTCCCATACGCCAAGGCGCCCTTTGACGTTAAGGATAGGTTGCTTGAAGAGTTTGGCGTTGCGGAGCACGTAGTGCAGAAATGGCTTCTCCCCTTCTTCAGCATATTGGGCCCAAGGCGAGTCTGCATCGCTGACGATGTCTACGATGTCGACATATCCAATGATTGCCGACAGGGGCAGGGGTGCCTCGCGGTCAAAGGCGCCAATTTCTTCTGCCGCTTGCACGTAGATGTCCCAGCAATCGGGCAGGTAGGAGAGCAGCTCGGGGTCGCGCATCCGGGTGCCTACGTGGATCAGCACTCGCTGAGGGGGCACGAGCATGCGGCTGGTGCGGTTTTCAATGTCTTTAATGCCGTGGGCAATCAGCGTGGCCCAGGGTTGCTGAATGGAGATGCATTTCATGGCAATAAAAAGGGGGAAACGTATAGTTAAGAAAAAATCCGGGCGAGGGGGCCGGATTTTTGGGAGCCACAACGGGGGTTCGAACCCCGGACCTTTTCGTTACGAATGAAATGCTCTACCGACTGAGCTATTGTGGCGATGTTTTTGCGGTGCAAAGTTACGACTTTTTTCTTATCCTGCCAAATTTTTTGCGAAAAATCTCTGCGTCGGGGTCGGGAGGGGTGTGTTAAAAATGTTAAAAATATGAGATTTGAGGTAGGGGACTTGTTAAAATCATTTGTTTTTCTTATCTTTGCGTTTATTTTCCATCAGTATATCAGAACCGAAACACGAAATATCTTTCACAATGAAACGTTTTTTGATAAGCTTTTTGGTCCTGCTCTCCATGGCGCTCCCGATGTGGTCGGCAGTCGACGGTAAATTCTCATATTCATATCCTCCCGAGGATATGCTTCCTTATAGCTTGGGTTACCAATATTCCACCTATGATCTCGGCGAGACAGACGTGGAGGGTTGGAGGGTGATGTCGCTGACGTCGCCGGTGACCTTGATGTATGAAATCACGTCGGAGGAGGACCGGACCGTGCAGGTGGTCTTCGACCCGCTGTATTTGGAGTTGACGGACGTCGTTATCCCTAACAAGGTCGTCGACTCGGAGACGGGGACGGAGTATACCGTGACGGCTATCGGCAAGATGGCGTTTGACGACTGTCCGGCCATCCGCTCGGTGATCATGAGCGACTCCATTAAGCGCATTGAGGATTATGCCTTCAATATGTGTGAAAACAAGATTTTGCATAACATCGGCGTGATCCGTTTTTCCAAAAACTTGGAGCACATCGGCAACTATGCATTCAGAAATTGCCATAACCTGACCACGGGACATTTCACCGAGGGCGACCAGTGGCCTCTGCAAGCCGTTGACTTCGTGAGGAATCCCGAGGATCCGATTTATGGTTACGGCGGCCGTTTGACCGGCTTGGAGAATTATCTTTTGCTCCCTGAATCAGTGAGTTACATCGGCAAGCACGCCTTTGAAGGGTGCTACTTCCTGAAATTCAATGAAAAGGGCCACTTCTTCCCTTATGGCCTCTCGAAGGTCAAGATCCCTAATCCGAGCTGCGTGATTGACGATTACGCTTTTGCCGGATGTGAATTCTTGGAATTGGTCACCATCGGCCCGGAATTGACGTCCGAGGGCCTCACTGACCCGACTCCGGCCGTGGCTAAGAAGGGCCGCATCGGCGCTTATGCCTTTGCCAACTGCAACCTGATGCGACTCGACATCCCCTCTTCAATCGAAAGCATCGGCGAATATGCCTTCAGCAATTGCTTCCACAGGCCCACCACCCACACCCGCCACTTAGATGAGGGCCGCGTCTACTTTGATAATCTGAAATGGTTTTATCCCCGCTCGCTCTTTGACAACTATGAAAGTTTTTGGGGCAGCTGGGAGATAGGCACTTTGCTTGATGTGGCCTATCAGCGTGCTGAAAAGTATTTGAATGCCTGGCACACGAACACCGTGACGATCCATGCCGACAACATGACCATCGGCCTCAACGCCTTTGCCAATAATCCGCATCTTACCAAGCTGATTATCAACGGCACGGTCGATGAAATCCCCTCGGCCGCATTTAAGGGTTGCTCTAATCTCACTGAGGTCACCCTCCCCGAGGGGCTGCGGAAAATCAATAGCAGCGCCTTTATGGATTGCACCGAATTGGTCGACCTGGTCATCCCCAACGACGTGACCGAAATCGGCGATTCCACGTTCTACGGTTGCACGAAGCTGAAAGAGATTCAGCTCCCCGCTAACCTTCAGAAAGTCAACCCCTACCTGTTCTACGGCTGCACGATGCTCACCCTTTCCGACCTCCCCTCCGGGGTGCGCTCCATTGGCCACAATGCTTTCCAGGGGTGTAACGACATCGAAACATTCAATATCCCTGACAATGTGACCGAAATCGGCGACTACGCGTTTGCCGACTGCTACATCCACCAAGGATTACGTGTGAACGACGTATATAGGCTTAGGGTGGGCTTAACTCAGGTCACCATAGGCAACGGCGTCAAAACCATCGGCGCCCATGCCTTCGACGGCGACCGCCACCTCGGCGTGATAGAAATAGGCCAAAACGTCACCTCAATCGGCGAATATGCCTTCCGCAATTGCATGAGCTGTCCGGAAAGTAACTGTGGCACGCAAAATAATGAGGTAATCCTCCCTGATGCCCTCACCTCCATCGGCGTCGGCGCCTTTGAGGGGTGCAGCCATCTGCCCTCCGTGACCCTCGGCGAGGCCGTCACCTCGCTGCCCGCCTATGCGTTTGCCAACTGCTCTGAGCTCTCCTGGGTTGAAGGCTTGGATCATGTCGAGACCGTCGAACTCTCAACCTTTGCCGGCTGCTACAGCCTCGAGGAGTTTGGCGACCTCTATTCCGACTTAGGCGTCATCGAAGATGGCATTATATATAATGAAGACTTTACCGAGGTCATCGCCGCCCTTCCTTATATCAGCGAGGCCATTATCCAGCCCACGGTGACCCATATCCGCGAAGGGGCGTTTGCCAACTGCGGCGCGCTCTCCTATATAGAGTTCCCCGCCGACCTCGTCTCCATCGGCTCTCGCGCCTTTGAAAACTGCGTCATGCTTGACTGGGTCGACCTGCTCAACGTCGAGATGGGCGACTCTATCTATGCCGGCTGCACCAACATCGTCGGCGTCTACATCCCCATCGACTTTAACCAGCCCCTGCGCGATAATTGGTTCGCCGGATGCTATAGAATGGAGGAAATCTACGTTGAGCCCGGAAATGAACTCTACATGTCAGATTACGGTTTGCTCTACGATGCCGAAGGCAAGACCCTGTTGCGCGCCCCCTCGGGAATCTACGATGTCGAAATCCTTGACACGGCCACTGCCATTGGCGACTATGCCTTCTCTAACTGCATCGTCTTTAGTAGTTTAGATGTTCCGCCTTCCGTGACCCGCATCGGCGCTCATGCCTTTGATGGCTGCTATGACGAAGACGACCATGGCATCTATTATGGCTTCTCCGAGATCAATTTTGGGAATCCGGCCATTGAAATTGGCGAATACGCATTTAATAATTGCAAGAATCTGAGTGCCGTGGTGTGGGACGACGTCCCGGTTGAGCCCACCGGACGCATCGGCAAATATGCTTTCAATGGCTGCGAAAGCCTTGAGGCCAATTTTGATTACAAGTATTTTAACCTCGGCGACGCTTGCATCTCCGAGATTGATCCTTACGCCTTTGCCGGCTTCCCCGGCCTGCAGCAGATTGTGCTCCCGCCCACGCTCCAAACCATCGGCGACCACGCATTTGCCGACTGTGAAAACCTCTCCTATGTGGAATTCCAAGAGGGCCTGAAGAGCATCGGCAACTCCGCGTTCCGCTCCACGGCTCTCAAATCGCTCGCCAATCTCCCGAACTCTATCGTCGAAATCGGCGACTCTGCATTCATGGATTGCTCCAATGTCATGGCAATCCACATCCCCGAAAACCTGAAAAAGATCAATCCCTACACCTTCTATAAGTCTTTCTCCGGCGCCCAATACAATGAAAAACCCGAGGAAGACTTTGACCCCGCAATCGTTATCCCTGACGCCGTCGAATCCATCGGCGACTACGCTTTCTTCGGCGGTGCCGTCGACTCTAAGAAATACTACGGCGAAAGCGGCCACACATATTCCTCACTCTACTCCTTCTATGAATATGGCCTGCAGTCCGTCTCCATCGGCAATAACGTCACCTCTATCGGCACCCATGCCTTCGACGGCTGCCACCACCTGATGGAAGTAAACATGGGCAAATCCGTCAAATCCATTGGCGACTTTGCCTTCCGCGACTGCTTCCAAAACACGTTTAATGGCGTCCGAATCGTCGAACTCACCCTCACAGGCAACTTTGAAGACAAGTTCAAAAACGAAGTCTACTGGGAGTTTGACCCCTTCACCCCCGCGCCTCTGACCCTCCCCGAGGGCCTGACCTCCTTAGGCGAATACGCCTTCAGCGGCTGCGCCCAAATGCCCGGACTCACCGTCCCCGCCTCGCTCGCTGAAATTCCCTATCAGGCCTTCTACGGCTGCGCCGCAATCCCCGAACTCATCCTCCCCGAGGGCCTCACCACCATTGGCGACGAAGCCTTTGGCGGATGCTCCGGCGTCAAGGAAATCCGCATCCCCGCCTCGCTCCAAAGCGCCAGCCGCGCCTTCGTGGACTGCGACCAGGCAATGGATGTCTACTACTACGCCGAAACTCCCCGCGAGTTCGACGAAGGCTTCTTCTCGCCCAAGGTCTATGCCAGCAAGACCGCCGACCTCCATGCGCCCAACGCCATCATTGCCGACATCAAGGGCCTGACCCCCTGGGCGCTGTTCTATCGAATCATAGCTAAAGACGAAACCCTCGTCCACCTCGAGCGCGCACTCGAAACCAAAAACGGTCTCAAATTCCGCATCCTCAGCAATAAGCCCTCGGCCTACTGCGAAGTTGCCGGCCCCGCCGAGCCCGCCACTGAGCCCACCTCTTACGTGGTGCCCGAATATGTGCTCAATACCGACGAAACCAGCGACTACTTCAACGTCCCCTACAAGGTCATCCGCATCGGCAACGACGCCTTCGAAAACGACCTCAACCTCGTCGGAATCACCATCCCCGACAATGTCTACGACATCGGCCAGGAAGCATTCAACGGCTGCAAAAACCTCCCCGAAATCAACCTCCCCGAGTCGATCACCAACATCGGCGAACGCGCCTTTGCCAACTGCTACGCCCTGACCTACTTCGTGGTGCCCCCGCAGGTGACCCGCCTCAACGCCGGTGTGCTCCAAGATTGCCGCGGCCTCTACTCAATCCGCATGCACGACAATATCGAAGAGCTCGGCAAATACTCCCTGATGGACTGCCGCCACCTCCGCGCATTCGAACGCTCCGAAAACTGGCGCCTTAAGGTCATCGACGACTATGCACTCAAAAACTGCATCGAACTCGAAGTCATCAACATCCCCGAAGGCGTAACCAAGATCGGTAAAGAGGCCATGTATTATTGCCAGAAGCTCAACACCGCCTCCCTGCCCAAGACCCTTGAAGAATTGGGCGAAAACGTGTTTGACGACTGCGAAGTGCTCACCACCATCAAGGTCTACACCGAAAAGACTCCCAAGATTCGCGGCGAGGCCAACCTCACCGAGCCCCACTGCAAAATCTACGTCCAGGCCAAGTGTCTTGACGACTATCGCGAGCTCTGGAAGGTCCACGAACACCGTATCGAGCCCGGTATCCAAATCAGCATCGCCTCCGACGACGATATGCCCCGCTACATCGCCGGCTCCTCCTACTATTTCCCCCATATCTTGCCTCTCGAAGGCCAGACCATGACCTGGTCGTCCACCAACCCCAAAGTGACCACCCCCGGCGTAAACCATGATGGCAACATCAACCTCAACGCCGTAGGCCCCTCTCACATCAGGGTCGACACCGACCAGCATTTCTACCACGAAAGCGACCTCGACGTCTATCCGCAGCTCGCCGACGCCAACTGGGACTCCGCTTTCGACATCTCTGATGCCGTAAGCATCGCCAACTATGTCGTCGAAAACCCGCAGGCCCTCGGCAACTGGTGGAAGACCGGACGCACCGACATTACCTCATTCGCCGAATGGATGAAATTCTACTCCGTCGGCGCCGACGTCAACGATGATGGCGCAATCACCATCTCCGACGCCTCCGC
>CAZLMV010000112.1:0-6991 GCA_964560625.1 uncultured Bacteroides sp.
GGAGGTCTGAGAGTGGGTGCGCAGAGCCAACGACTTGGGATTCTTGGGGTTGAACTGCTTGACGATCTTGGCCCAGAGCATGCGGGCGGCGCGCATCTTGGCAATTTCCATGAAGAAGTTCATGCCGATGGCCCAGAAGAAGCTCAGACGGGGCGCGAAGGCGTCGATGTCCATTCCGGCGTTGACACCGGCGCGGAGATATTCGAGGCCGTCGGCCAAGGTGTAAGCGAGCTCGATGTCGGCAGTGGCGCCGGCCTCCTGCATGTGATAGCCGGAGATGGAGATCGAGTTGAACTTGGGCATGTTTTGAGAGGTATACTCAAAGATGTCGGCGATGATGCGCATGGAGAATTCCGGCGGGTAGATGTAGGTGTTACGCACCATGAATTCCTTGAGGATGTCGTTCTGAATGGTGCCGGCCATTTCTTCGAGTTTGGCGCCCTGTTCGAGTCCGGCGTTGATATAGAAGGCGAGCACGGGGAGCACGGCGCCGTTCATGGTCATTGACACGGACATTTTGTTCAAGGGGATGCCGTCGAAGAGGACCTTCATGTCGTCGAGCGAGCAGATGCTCACGCCGGCCTTGCCGACGTCGCCCACAACGCGCTCATGGTCAGCATCATAGCCGCGGTGAGTGGCCAAGTCGAAGGCCACGCTCAGGCCCTTCTGACCGGAAGCGAGGTTACGGCGATAGAATGCGTTTGACTCAGCGGCGGTAGAGAATCCGGCATACTGGCGGATGGTCCAGGGGCGCATGGCATACATGCCGCTGTAAGGGCCGCGCAGGAACGGGGGCAGACCGGCCACGTAGTCAAGGTGTTCGAGGCCCTGGAGGTCGTCTTTAGTATAGACGGGCTTGACAGAGATGCGCTCAGGGGTGAGCCATTCTTCGGCAGCGGGGCAAGTGGAGGCCTGCTGCGCGGGGGCAACGGCTTCCAATATGTTGATTTTACTGAAATCCGGTTTCATAAGTCTTTATTTCAGGAGTTTAGCGTTAAAGGCGCGCAGGGTGTCGAGGACGTTGCTGCGGACATGGATAAAGTTTTCAATGCCTTGAGCCTTGAGGTCGTCGGTGCAGGCGGGAGCGCCGGCCACGACGAATTCCGTCTTGCCCTTGAGGAGGTTCCAGGCTTCGGGGGCGAACTCGGCATATTCATCATCGCTGGAGCAGAGCACCACGACGTCGGCCCCGGCAGCGAGGGCGGCGTCGACGCCTTCCTTGACCGTGGCAAAGCCGTTATTGTCAATGATTTCATAGCCGGCACAGCCGAAGAAGTTGCCGCTAAACTGCGAGCGAGCCAAGCGCATGGCCAAGTTGCCTATGGTGAGCATGAACACCTTGGGGCGATTGGCGGCGTGTTCGGTCTGCAGGCGGAGCTGCTCGAAATCGGAGGCGAGGCGAGTGGCGCTGATGCCGCCGTTTTCGTCGTGGTTGCAGCCGCAGCCACAGCCGCCATGCACGTCGGTTTCAATCTTTTCGGCGGCAAACTCGTTGATGTTGGGGTATTGGTTGGTGCCGAGGAGGATTTCCTTGCGGCGGGCCATGTCGGCGTGGCGCTTGGAGTTGCTTTCGTTGACGGCAGCCTGGATGGTTCCGGCAGCGAGAGCGGCGGCAAATCCGCCCTGCTCCTCAATGGCGAGGAAGAGCTTCCAGGCCTCCTGAGCGATGCTGACGGTCAGAGTTTCAACGTAATAGGAACCGCCGGCGGGGTCCACGACCTTGTCCAAATGGCTTTCCTCCTTGAGCAGGAGCTGCTGATTGCGGGCAATGCGTTCGGAGAATTCATCGGGGGTCTTGAAGGGTACGTCGAAGGGGGTGACGGTGATTGAGTCAACCCCGGCGAGGGCGGCGCTCATGGCCTCGGTCTGCGAGCGGAGGAGGTTGACGTGAGCGTCGTAGATGGTCTGATTATACTTGGAGGTGGTGGCGTGGGCCATCATCTTGCAGGCGTCGATTTCCGCGGGCTTATATTGCTCGACGATCTGGGCCCAGAGCATGCGGGCGGCGCGGAATTTGGCTAACTCCATGAAGTAATTGGTGGAGATGCCCATGTCGAACTTGATTTTGGAGGCCACGAGGTCGGCGGGGAGTCCGGCTTCGGTCAGCAGGGTGAGCCACTGTGCGCCCCAGCTCAGGGCATAGCCGAGTTCCTGATAGATGTAGGCGCCGCCATTGGTAAAGAGCTCAGAATCAACGCTAAGCACTCGCAGACCCTTCAGGGGCAGGGAGGCTTCGATGATCGCCTTGCCGCTTTCCACAGGGTCGAGCGGAGACTTGGAGCCATGCTTGAGCTCGCGCTTCCAGGGGTTGAACTTGACGCTGCCGCGGAATTCCTTGGCGGCGCCGGCGCTGACCACGTATTCGGCCAAGATGGAGGTGAGTTCCACGGCCTTGCGCATGCAGCAGCTCAGGTTGATTTCGATCTTGCTCAGGTCAATGCCCTTGAGGAAGGCGGCTAAGGCGTCGGCGCTAACCTCGTGCATGTGCCAGCCAAGGGAAGTGGCGCCGCGCTCAATGGCGTCGAGGGCCTTGGCGTTAGCTTCCTCGGGGTCGAGGGCGATGATTTCCTGGCGGATGAGCCATTCATTGTCGCAGCGGGTGCCGCGAACGTAAGGGAACTCCCCGGGGAGGGAGTCGGTAGTGGTCAGCGAGGCGATGTCCTCGCGGCGATACATGGGCTGGACGTTAAATCCTTCCGAGGTACGCCACACTAATTTTTTTTCAAAAGGCACCCCCTTGAGGTCAACTTCGACCTTTTCGCGCCATTGCTCGGCGGAGACGGGAGGGAACATTTCAAAGAGTTTTTCCTTATTTTCTGCCATGATAATTAATATGGTTACATTCTATGCGCAAATTTACTAATTTTCCCGCACATAGGGGGAAAAGGAGGGAGTCTATAGGGTTAAATTTTGTTAATTCTTCGGGTCAATGGCGCCGTCGGGGTCTGTGTACCAGCGGGAGTAGAACAGATAGTTGGCGGCGATGCGGCGATTGATGGTCTTTGACTGCTCGGGGTCAACGTGTTTGATGAACTTGGCGGGGGCCCCACCCCAGAGCTCGTTGGCACCGATTTTAGTGCGCGAGAGCACCACGGAGCCGGCGGCGACGATGGCTCCGGGGCCAACGACGGCGTCGTCCATGACCACGGCGCCCATGCCGATGAGGGCCATTTCCTCGATTTTGCAGCCATGGAGAGTGACGTTATGGCCGATGCTGACATCGTCGGCAATCTCGATGGTCGATTTCTCATAGAGGGTGTGGAGAACGGAGCCGTCCTGGATGTTGACGCGGTTGCCGATAGTGATGGTGTTCACGTCGCCGCGAATGACGGTGTTGAACCAGACGGAACATTCATCGCCCATGGTGACGTCGCCGATGATGGTGGCGTTTTCGGCCAAAAAGCAATCGCGGCCAAACTTGGGCGTGAACCCGCGCACGGAGATGATTAACGGCATAAGGGCTGGGTTTTAGCGGTGAGCCAGTCGCGCTGGTTTTGGTTTTCGAGCATCGGCAGGAGGGTTTCGCGCACGCGGGCGTGATAATTATTAAGCCAGGCGATTTCGTCGTCGGTCATCAGGGTGACGTCAAAGAGCTTGAGGTCGAAGGGGAAGAGAGTGAGGGTTTCAAACTCGTAGAAGTTGCCAAATTCCTCATTGCTCAGGGGCGAGGGCACGCAGAGCACCAAGTTTTCGCAGCGAATGCCGTGGATGCCGGCGCGATAGAGGCCGGGCTCGTTGGAGGTGACCATGCCGGGGCGGAGGGCCACGTTGACATGGTTGAGGCGGATTGACTGCGGGCCTTCATGCACGTTGAGGAAGTGGCCCACGCCGTGGCCGGTGCCGTGGAGGTAAGTCAGGCCGTTTTTCCAGAGGAACTGGCGGGCCAAGGCGTCGAGTTGGTCGCCGCGGGTGCCTTCGGGGAAGATGGCGGTGCCGAGGGCGATGTGGCCCTTCATCACTAAGGTAAAGTCGCGACGTTCCTGGTCGGTGGGGGTGCCGAGGGCCACGGTGCGGGTGATGTCGGTGGTGCCGTCAAAATATTGTGCGCCGGAGTCAACCAAGAGGAGTCCTTCGGGCTTGATTTCAGAGGATGATTCTTCAGTGGCGGAATAGTGGACAATGGCGCCGTGGGGGCCATAGCCGGCAATCATTTCGAAGGAATCGTCAACGTACATGGCGCCCTGCGAGCGATAGAGCGTGCCGAGGCGAGCCATGTCGAGCTCGGTGAGGGTTTCGCCGGCGGCGAGGCGGCGCTCCACTTCCATGAAGAGTTTCACCAAGGCTACGCCGTCGCGGGCCATGGCGTTTTTGATTCCGGCGATCTGGACGTCGTTTTTGACGGCCTTGGGCAGGGCGATGACCGATGTGCCCTCAACGGCGTGAGAGCCAAGGACTTCGCCGAGAGTATTGGCGGTGCGCTCGGGCTCGATGAACACGCGGTCAGACTTGGGCAGGAGGGCAAGGAAGCGACCCACGGAGTCGTAAGCGGCCACTTCGACTCCGGCCTCGGCGAGGTAGGCGCGAACTTTGTCGTCCACCTTAGTGTCGTCGGTAAACAGGACCTTGCGCTCGGGGCTGAGATAGAGGAAAGCCGTGGCCACGGGGTTGCAGTTGACGTCGGTGGAGCGGATGTTGAGGATCCAGGCGATTTCGTCGAGGGCCGAGATGAAGAGGGAGTCGGCTTTTTCGTCGGCGGCGAGGGCGAGGATGCGGCTCATCTTGGCTGCGGCCGATTCGCCGGCATATTTTTCGTCGTGGATAAAAATGGCGTCGGAAGGGAGCGAGGGGCGGCCGGCCCAGATCTTGTCAATGGGGCTGAACGTGGTGTCGAGACTGATGCCGTTGGCGGCGAGGGCGCTCTTTAGGCGACGGGCAGCGCCAACGCTGAAGACCATGCCGTCGACTCCCACGGTGGCGCCGGCGGGGAGCTCCGTGCAGAGCCATTTTTCAATGGAGGGAGTCTCGGGGAGGCCTTCCTTCATCAGCTCGATGCCGGTGTCGGCGAGCTGCTGGGCGGCCTGGAGGAAATAGCGGGAGTCGGTCCAGAGGAGGGCGCGGTCGGCGGTGACGACGAGGGTGCCGGCCGAGCCGGTGAAGCCGCTGAGCCACTGGCGCACCTGCCAATGTTCGGCAAGGTATTCGCTCTGGTGGGGGTCAGACTGGGGGATTACTACTGCGGAGATTTCGCTCTGCTGCATCAGGGCGCGGAGCTGTTCGATTCGGGATTGTATGATAGTGCTCATGGGTTTGAGGTAAGTTTTTATTCGGTTGATAATCAGGAGAGTTGCTGCATTTCGACGAGACGTGCGTAGGCGCCGTTGAGGGCCATGAGTTCGTCGTGGGTTCCGCGCTCGATGATTCGGCCCTCGCTCATCACGCAGATAAGGTCGGCATTGCGGATGGTGCTGAGTCGGTGGGCAATCACGAGGGTTGTGCGGTCCTTCATCAGTCGGTCCAGGGCCTCCTGCACGAGGTGTTCGCTCTCGGAGTCGAGGGCGGAGGTTGCTTCGTCAAGGATCAGGATAGGCGGGTTTTTAAGGATTGCGCGGGCAATGCTCAGGCGCTGGCGCTGGCCTCCGCTGAGTCGGCATCCGCGGTCGCCGATGCCGGTTTGGTAGCCCTGCTCCATCTCGGAGATGAATTCGTGGGCGTTGGCAATGCGTGCGGCGGCTTCGACCTCCTCCTGAGTGGCGGAGGGGACGCCGAAGGTTATGTTGTTAAACACGGTGTCGTTGAAGAGGATAGCCTCCTGGTTGACGTTGCCCATGAAGCTGCGCAGATGCTCCACGGGGAGGTCGCGGAGGTCGTGGCCATCGATTGTGATGGAGCCGGCGGAGACGTCGTAGAATCGGGGCAGGAGGTCAGCGAGGGTGGATTTGCCGGAGCCGCTTTGGCCGACGAGGGCCACCGTGGCGCCCGCGGGGATGTCGAGGCTTACTCCGCGCACGGCCTGAGTGGCGGCGCCATCGTAGGCAAACTCGACGTCGCGATACTTGATTTCGCCTTTGAGGCGATCGATATGTCGCGGATTTTCAGGGTCTTTGATGGAGTTTTCGGCCGAGAGGATGCGGTCAATGCGCTCAAACGAGGCCATGCCCTTGCGGATGGCGTAAGTGGCCTTGGAGATTTCCTTGACGGGGTTAATGATGCTGTAGAAAATCACCAAGTAATAGATGAATTCGGAGGCATTGAAGGAGCTGGAGCCGTTGATAATCAGCGTGCCGCCAAACCAGAGGACGATGACTATGGTGATGGTGCCGAGGAATTCGCTCATGGGGTGAGCCAAGGCCTGGCGGCGGAGCACACTGAGCTGCAGGCCGAAGAGGCGCTGAGTGTCGCCCTCAAAGCGCCGACGCACCTTGTCTTCGGCCACGAAGGCCTTGATAATACGCAGTCCGCCAAGGGTTTCCTCGATGTTGCTGACCACGGCGCCGAGCTGATTCTGCACCTCCATGGACTTGGCCTTGAGTTTGCGACCCACGGCGCCCATGACCCAGCCGGCCAACGGGAGCAGAATGAGCACAAACACAGTCAGTTGCCAGCTGACAATCAACATCATAGTCAGACACGCAATGACCATCAGCGGGTTTTTGAAGAGCAGGTCAATGGACTGCATGATGGAGCTTTCGATCTCGTTGACGTCGCCGGTCATGCGGGCTATGACGTCGCCCTTTCGCTCGTTGGTGAAGAAGCCGATGGGGAGGCGGGTGATTTTGTCGTAGATGGTGTTGCGGATGTCGCGGATAATGCCGGCGCGGATGGGAATCAGATAGTAACTGCCTAAGTATGTGGCGCCTACCTTCAGGGCGGTCATCACGATGAGCAGGGCGCCGAGGAGAGCGAGCGTGGCCGACTGGCCATAGTGGGCAATGGATTCCTGAGTGTAGTAATAGAAATTGTTCATTGCGGCCTCGCGGAGGTTATCCCAGGTCATGGGCATGAGCTCGTAGTGGGCCGAATTGATCTGGAAAAGCATCTCCAGAATGGGGAT
>CAZLMV010000113.1:0-6920 GCA_964560625.1 uncultured Bacteroides sp.
AGCGCTTGGTGGAATACATGTCCCAGATCTTGCCGTTGGCGTCGACGTCGGAGGTATTGTAGACGTTCCATAGGCCGTCGTAGCTCACCACGTCGTGCTTGCTAATGGTCTGATAGAGAGCGGTCAGCAGGGTTTTGCCGCCCTGTTTGTTTTCGCATTGGTCATAGTAACCATTGGGGATAGTTGCGGAGACTGAGCCAATGCTAAAGATGGCGCAAAGGGCCAAAGAGAGAGATTTTGATATCTTTAGAAACATGACTTTTGATCAGTTATTGAATGTTAAACCTTTTGATGAGATTTCGGTGGTAACTTTGTCATTGTCAAAGGCTAACCGGCCATTGACCCAGGTGGAGATGACCTTGTGGCCGATGGTGACGCCGGCAAGGGGAGTCCATTCGCAGAGGCTCAGGACGTCGCCATCCTCGATGGTCTGCTCCTGCTCGCGGATGCGGACAAAGTCGGCAAAATTTCCTTTTTTCAGCGCGCCGCGGTCTTCGATTTTGAAGATCTCCGCCGGGTTGGTAGCCGTAAGTTTGGCCACTAATTCGGGCGAATAGAGGTCAAGCAGCAGCGGCAATTGGAACTGAATTCCGGGCATTCCGCTCGGGGCGGTCAGTGCGTCGCCCTCTTTTTCAGAGAGCAAATGGGGGGCATGGTCGGAGGCAATCAGGTCAATGACGCCGTCTTTCACGGCTTTTTTCAGGGCCGAGCGGTCAGTCGACGCCTTGATTGCGGGGTTGCATTTGATGCGTGTGCCCAAGGCTTCATAATCGGTGTCGGCAAAATGCAGATAGTGGGTGCCGGTTTCGGCGGTGACTCCCGCGGGCTTGTGCTCGCGCAGGAGTTTCGCCTCAATGCCGGTGCTGACGTGGCAGATATGGAGCCGCGCACCATGTTTTTCGGCTAACGAAAGTGCATAAAGCGTGGAATCCAAGCAGGCGCGAGAGTCGCGAATCCAGGGGTGAAATTCCACTGGGACAGGTTCGTCGCCAAACACTTCTCGCGCTGTCCGGGCGTTGGCGTTAATGCGGGAATTATCCTCGGCATGGACCGCAATGGGCACCTTGACTTCGGCAAAGAGCCGTTCAAGCGATGCATGACAGTCTACGAGCAAATTGCCTGTGGATGAGCCGAGAAAGAGCTTCACTCCGGGGATGCGGCGGAAGTCGGCGCGTTTGATTTCGCTGTCGAGGTTCGAGTTGGTGGCGCCTATATAAAAGGCGTAGTTGGCATGGGAGTTGGCGGCTGCAATCTTCATTTTCTCCTCCCAGGCCTCGAGCGAGGTCGTGGGCGGAATGGTGTTGGGCATGTCGAAAAACGAAGTCACTCCGCCAGCCACTGCCGCGGCGCTTTCGGAGGCGATGGTGGCTTTGCGGGTCAATCCCGGCTCGCGGAAATGGACGTGGGTGTCAATCATTCCGGGCATGAGCAGGTCGCCCTCAAAGTCTATGACCTCTGAAGCTGAGTCCGTTGACTTGGGTGCACCTTGGCCTAAGTCAATGATTTTTTCATCGCTAAAAAGCAGCCAGCCAAGGTATGGCTTGCCGCTTTCAGGGACGATTTTGGCGTTATGAATTAGCGTTGTTGCGCTCATATTTCTTAAACAGAGAGCGAAGTTTCATACTGATTACACCGAAAAAGGCCTCGCCAAAGATGCTGCCGTTCATTTTCGAAGTGCCGAGCACGCGATTGGTGAACACGATGGGCACCTCGGCCACTTTGAAGTCCATTTTATGGGCGGTGAACTTCATTTCGATCTGGAAGGCATAGCCCTTGAATCGGATCTTATCCAAGTCAAAGGCCCCCAGGACTTCGGCCTTATAGCAAACGAAGCCGGCGGTGGTGTCGCTGATGGGCATGCCGGTTACGAGGCGTACATACTTCGACGCAAAATAACTCATCAACACTCGCCCCATGGGCCAGTTGACCACGTTGACGCCTGACTTGTAACGCGAACCGACGGCCACGTCAGCGCCCCGGAGCTCACATTCGTCATAGAGCCGCTGGAGGTCCTTGGGGTCATGGCTGAAGTCGCAATCCATCTCGAAGACATAGTCATACTTATTATTTAAGGCGTATTTGAATCCGGCAATATAAGCCGTGCCCAGGCCTAACTTGCCCTCGCGCTCAATCAAGTGGAGGCGTTCGGGATACTTGGTCTGAGCCGCCTTAACTAACGCGGCGGTTCCGTCGGGGGAGTTATCGTCAATAATGAGAAGGTCAGTGTTGAGCGGCAGATTCATGACGGTGTCAATCATCTGCTCAACATTCTCCTTCTCATTATAAGTAGGTATGATTACGAGCTTTTTGCTCATTTTTTGGGTTGATAACGGCGATTAAGCTCGGCGATTACTTGGTCGGTGATGTCAAGTGAGGGGTTGAAGTAGAGACCTGATTGCTCGGTCAGCACGGCGTCGAGTTGCAGCTGGTTGACAATGTCGTTGATGACGGACTGCAGGGAGTCGTGCATCTGGGCCTGCTTTGCGAGGAGGTCCATGGTGTAGTCGCGCTGACGCTGGGCCATGCGGTTTTCAGCGTCCTGCTGGGCCTTTTGCAGCGAAGCCATGTCTGCTTCATAGGCGCTCTGGTTGATGTAGCCGCCGCGCTGGGCTTTGTCCTGAATGGTCTGAGCTTTGGCGTTGAGGCTGTTGCTGAGGCTGTTTTGGAGGGCAGCGAGCTGAATCTGAGCCAAGGAGTCAGCTTGGGCGTATTCCTTAGCCATGCTATACTCCATCGTGACACGCTGAGTGTCGACATAGCGTATGTAAGGTGCTAAGGCCGAGGCGCGAGCACCGGTCGTGTCGTTGCTGTTGACCTTCTCGGTCTTAACCGGAAGCGGTTCTTTTGAAGTCTTGTTGTCAGCATCCTTCTTACAGGAGGCCATAGATGCGCTCATTGCCAAGAGGACGGCAGCTGCGCTGAGTGTGAATTTTCTCATTACGGGAAATGTATGATTTTATTGAATTTGTTCGTTTCAGTGGTGCAAAAATAGTAAAAGTTTATTAAATAATTGTATAATTGAAAAACTTTTTGTAACTTAGTGGTTGTTTTTAAAAATATTTTAACACTCATAATCATTTTTTAAACTTTTTATGACTATTCGTGACCTAAAACCGGCCCTGATTTGGGAAATCTTCGACGAGATTACCAAGGTGCCCCGTCCCTCGAAAAAAGAGGAGAAAATTCGTCAGTATCTGCTCGACTTTGCTGCCAAGCATAACATTGCCGTGAAAACCGACGCCATCGGCAACGTAGTGATGACCCGCCCCGCTTCCGCCGGCTGCGAAAATGCCCCGGTCGTGATTCTCCAGGGCCACATGGACATGGTTTGCGAGAGCAATCATCCCTTCGACTTCGAAAATAACCCGATCACCACCATCGTGGATGGCGAATGGGTTCACGCTGACGGCACCACCCTCGGCGCCGACAACGGCATCGGCATGGCCGCCGCATTAGCCGTGATGGTCGACAAGGACCTCACCACCGGCCCCGTGGAAGCTCTTTTCACCGTCGACGAAGAAACCGGCCTGACCGGCGCCAACAACCTCGGCGAAGGAATGATCAGCGGCTCCATCCTGCTCAACCTCGACTCTGAAGACGACGGCGAAGTCTTCGTGGGCTGCGCCGGCGGCGTTGACACCGTCTGCACCTTTAATTACAATAAGAGCCTCGCTCCCAAGGACTTCACTTACTTCAAGGTCAGTGTGTCCAACGGTCTCGGCGGCCACAGCGGCGGCGACATCCACCTTGGCCACGCCAATGCCAACAAGGTTTTGGCCCGCTTCCTCTGGAATCAAGCTCAAAACCATGAGCTGACCCTCGTGGAAATCGACGGCGGCAACCTCCGCAACGCCATTCCTCGCGCTGCCCACGCCGTGTTTGGTATCCACCCCGAAAGCAAACATAAGATGATGGCCGACTTCAACGAGTATGTTGCCACCATTGCCAACGAATATGCCGGCCTGGAAACCACCCTCAAGCTCGACATTGAAAGCGTTGACGCCCCCGACAACTGCATCGATGCCGACACGACTCTTGCCGTTATTCGCAGCGTCTATTCCGCTCCTCACGGGGTAATCTCCATGAGCCGCGAGCTCGAAGGCCTCGTTGAAACCTCCACCAACCTTGCCTCAATCAAGATGCCCGGCGACAACAAGATCGTCGTGACCACCTCTCAGCGCTCTTCCGTAGAATCTCGCAAATGGGACATCGCCCACCAGGTGGAAGCCCTCTTCCAGCTTGCCGGCGCTACGGTTGAACATGGCGAAGGTTATCCCGGCTGGGCTCCCAACATGAACAGCCAGATTCTCCACATCTGCTCTGACGCTTACGAAGAACTCTTCGGCGAAAAGCCCGCAATCAAGGCCATCCACGCCGGCCTGGAGTGTGGTCTCTTCCTTGAAAAGTATCCCCACCTCGACATGGCTTCTTTCGGTCCGACCCTGCGCGGCGTCCACTCTCCCTCGGAGAAGATGCACATTCCCGCAGTTGAGAAATTCTGGAAGCAGCTCGTGCTGATTCTGGAGAAAGTATCCAAACTCAACAAATAATGAACGTTCGACGCCTGCTCCGACACACCTTATATATAATAGGTGTGTCGGCGCTTGCCGCCGTATCGGCAAATGCTACTGACGTAGACCCCGAGATTCTCGACATGGTCAGCCATGTGGAGAATGACTCGCTGCGTTATCGCACTCTGACCTTGGCCGACTATGAAGCCGTGGCCCGGCAGCTTGACATCCCCGTGGCGGCCATTCGCGCCGTGGTCGATATTGAAGCCGGACCGCAAGCCGAGGGTTTCAATCCCGACAATACGCCGCTGATTAACTTTGACCTTTCGATGTTTCGCCAAAACGCCAAGCGCCATAAGATAAACCTTAATAAATATAAGGCGTCGCATGCGGTGGTGTTCGCCGCGCCCAACGTGCGCAAATATGGCTCGCGTCAGGCCGCGCAGTATGCCCGCTTGGATGCCGCGATGACCATTGACACGGTGTGTGCGCTGGAAAGCGTCTTCTGGGGCATGTTTCAGATCGGCGGCTTCAACTGGAAGATTTGCGGCTGCGGCTCCGTGCGCGAGTTTGTGCATCAGATGTCTTACTCCGAGCGCTCCCAACTCGAACTTTTTGCCGCCTTTATCAAGGCGCGACATCTCGACGTCTATCTCCGCAATCGCGACTGGGCCGGTTTTTCCCTCCGTTATAACGGCGCATCCTACAAAAAACGTGGCTATGACACGCGCATGGCCGCCGCATATGCAAAGTATTCTAAATGACAGTAGTCTACGAAGATAACCACATCATAGTGGTCAACAAAGAGCCCGGCGAAATCGTGCAGGGCGACAAGACCGGCGACAAGCCGCTGGTCGACATCGTGCGCGATTACATCAAGGAGAAGTATCAGAAGCCGGGCAACGTGTTTTGCGGAGTGGTCCACCGCCTGGATCGCCCCGTAGGCGGCTTGGTGGTGTTCGCCAAGACTTCCAAGGCGCTGACCCGGCTCAATGACATGTTTCGCGAGGGTAGGGTCAACAAAACCTATTGGGCCATTTCGCGCAATAAGCCCGAGCCCCCGGCCGGAAAGCTGACGCATTACATCACCACCGTCGAAAAAACCAACAAAAGCACCGCCCATTTCGCCCCCAAGCCGAACTCAAAGGAGGCGCGATTGAGCTACCGTCTGCTCGGTCAGAGCGATCGCTATAACCTCATCGAAGTTAAGCTCGAAACCGGTCGCAAACATCAGATCCGGGTGCAACTCTCGGCCATCGGGTGCCCGATTCGCGGCGACCTCAAATATGGCGACAAGCGGAGCAATCCTGACGGAAGCATCTCGCTGATGGCCCGCAGCATTGAGTTTGAACACCCCGTGAGCCACCAACTCATTAGCCTCACCGCCCCGGTGCCTGCCGGCGACCCCCTTTGGGCGGCAATGGAAAAAATTAGTCAGAATGAACAATAAACTGAAAATCATCTTCTTAGGCACTCCCGAATTTGCCGTGGAGAGCCTTGACGCCATAATTAAGGCCGGACATGAGGTCTTGGCCGTAGTGACCGCCACGGATAAACCCGCCGGGCGCGGGCATAAGCTCCTGCCGTCGGCCGTCAAACAGTATGCCTTGGAGCATGGGTTGGAGGTCCTGCAGCCGGAAAAGCTGCGCGACGAAGCCTTCCTTGCGCGCCTGCGCGAGCTTAATGCCGACCTGAATGTGGTCATCGCCTTCCGTATGCTTCCGCGCGAGGTCTGGGAGATGCCCCGATTGGGCACAATGAACCTCCATGCGTCGCTGCTGCCGCGTTATCGAGGCGCCGCGCCCATTAATCATGCCGTGATGAATGGCGACACGGAGACCGGCGTCACCACTTTCCTGCTCAAGCATGAAATTGACACCGGCGACATGCTCCGCCAGGCTCGCATTGACATCGGCCCGGAGGAAAACGTCGGCTCCGTGCATGACCGCCTGATGCACCTTGGCGCCCAAGTGGTGGTCGACTCAATCAACGATTTGGCCAACGGGACCGCCGTTCCCCTCCCTCAAAATGACGAGGAAGCCACCCCGGCGCCGAAAATTTTTAAAGACACCTGTCAGTTGCGCCCTGACATGTCAGTTGACCAAGCCTTTAACCATATTCGCGGCCTTTCGCCTTACCCTGCAGCATGGACCGACGCGCTATGTAATGGTCTGAGCATTAAAGTATTGGAGGCCAAGCGAGCCACGGAAAAACTCCCCGGACATCTCTACATGGACTTTGCCGACGGATTCCTTGAACTCACCCGAATTCAGCCCGCCGGAAAGCGCCCCATGGCTGCCACTGACTTCCTTCGCGGCCTCCGATAGTTGGTTTGGCACAATTTTTGCTATTCTTTTTACGTTATATATTAAAACCACACGAAATTATTTAACGGAGATATATAAAGAA
>CAZLMV010000114.1:0-6780 GCA_964560625.1 uncultured Bacteroides sp.
GCATGTGGCCGGGCATGTCGATTTCCGGGCAGATTTCAATGTGGCGCTCCTTGGCATACTCCACCAACTCCTTCATCTCGTCAATCGTGTAATAATAAGGCCCGTAAGGCTCATTGAGCAAGTAAGAATGGCGATTTTCGAAGTCACACCAATAGTTATTCAGCGGCGACGCGGCCGAAGTGGTCAACTTCGGATACTTCGTCATCTCCAAGCGCCAGCCCTGGTCGTCGGTCAGATGCCAGTGCATGCGGTTCATCTTGTAAGTGGCCATCACGTCGATCATCTTCTTCAGCTCATCAAGCTCAAAGAAATGGCGCGCGCAATCCAACTCGAGACCGCGCCACGGATAACGCGGCTCATCGTTGACCTGCATCACCGGCAGCGAATAAGAGCCTTCGGCGAAGACCCCTGCGGCAACATTGGCCGGCAGGACCTTCTTGATGGTCTGGAACGCATAAAAGAGGCCCGCCGGAGTGGAAGCCTTGATTTCGATGCCTGAATCAGTGACGCTCAGCGAGTAACCCTCCGGAGCAATCGACGAATCGACGCTCACCGTGAGCAACTCAGGCCCCTGACCGAGCTCGATGCCGGTCGAAGCCTTCAATGCCGAAGCAAACTTAGTTATTTCCGCAGTCATCTCCGCCGTCAGCCCGTCAGCCTTCACGCTGAACGACCCCGGGAGGAGCAAAGAACCCTCGCCGACGGAGATTTCCTTAGGCACGGGCGTTAAATTAACTGCGGGGGCTGCGGCCCGAGTCGCGACGAGCGACCCCAAAGCCAAAGCGAGTCCGAGAGAAAAGATTTCTTTTTTCATGAAATTAGAAAAATATATTGATTTACCGCCACAAATATAACAAAAAAATCCGAACCATCCAAGCCCCACCCGCAAATTCCCCCTCCCAAGCCCCTTCGCTAACACAAATTTTTGCAAATTTCGTGTCCTATAAGCAGGTTTTTTGTAAATTTGCCGGTAATTGGCGCGGAGGTTTGCTCTGTTTGTCCTTGCAAAGCCGCTTGCGGTAGGATTTTTTGGGGGATTAGACGGTGAGGATTTCAACTCTTTGGGATTCCCTCCTCTACCACATAGGCAAAAAGAAATTATAGTTCGGGGGAGCCGAAGAGGCGGCGGATGTAGAGGGCGAAGAGTGGGTCGGTTAGGGTGTAACT
Source organism: uncultured Bacteroides sp. (assembly GCA_964560625.1). Lineage (GTDB taxonomy): Bacteria > Bacteroidota > Bacteroidia > Bacteroidales > Muribaculaceae > UBA3263. The sequence goes on from CAZLMV010000114.1 coordinate 1,168, forward strand.
CTTACCGGTTTTGGATATTAGGCCTGATTTTGTAAGTTTTAGGAGTGCGCTCTGGACTGCGCTGGCCGAAGGAAGCGAATATTTGCGGATAAATTCGCCGGAAGTAGGCGAGCTGACAATTCTTTCCTGGGCTATAGCATAGAGGGTCATCTTTTGGCTGACGCTAATGTTTGAAAGGACCTCCTGATAGACCACTTCATTAGCGGCTAACATTCCCTTAATCGCGCGATTGACGATCTCCTCACCGCAAGTTTCCCCTTCGGCAGTGTCGGCAAACGCGCCGTTCATTGTCCGCTGCATATAGAAGGTGTTGCCCTCAAAGAGCCGGAAAGTCCGACGAATAGGCTCGGCGTCAATCTTGCGGCCGCGCGAGGCAAACATCGCCTGCGCGAAATCCACGTAGACATCCTCCGGAATCGGCGATAAGTGCATGATTTCCGTAGAGTTATAAAACGGGCGCTTGGCGGATAGAAACATCTGCTGAAGAATGGTCTGTTCGCTTCCGGCAAAAACGAACGAGACATTGCTCAGGCGCTGCATATGGGAGCGAAGGAGCGCCTCAGTGTTCTTTTCGGGATAGCGAGTAATCTGCTGAAATTCATCTATCACCATGATTACAGGCTTTCCGCACTGCTCTATGTAGCCGAAAATTTCATCCAAGGTATATTCCGGATGTTTCAGATCTCCCAACTGAAGATTAAACGTAGGAGTCCCGCTCATGGCGTCAAAGCCAAAAGAGCCTTTGATTGACTTCAAGGCCGCAATGAATCCTTTGAGCCTTGACTGCCAGCGTCGCGATAATGTTTCGAAGACCGTGCGCCCTAAAAGGAACGCAAACTCAGCCAACGAGTTGGTCTGGAGAATATCAAAGAAAAAGCTGATATACCCTTCGCTGAGTTCCGGCGAATCATGCAAAGATACATATACCAACGAGGTTTTCCCCATTCGGCGCGGGGATATAAGCACTACGTTCCGACCATTGACCACGGCCGAAGTCAGGGCCTTTTGCTCATCATATCGATCACAAAAGTAAGGTCTCTCGAGGCGATGACCTAAGATAAAAGGATTACGCGGATTTTCCATAAGTGCGACAAATTTACGAAAAAAATTTGAATTATGCAAATTGCATTATGTGAGTTACATAATTTATGGGAAGGGTTGCAGGTTTGGTGGATTTTTGTTAAATTTGCAGTCTAAATCATAAAAGTAATCATTAATAGATGCGTAAAGTTTTGTTTTGGGCTGCTGTGATGGCGGCATTTTGTGTGCGGGCGGATTATTCCGTTACGCAGTGGCGTGTGTCGTCGCCGATGAAGGTTGCGGCGCCGTTTATGAATGATTCGGTGAATTCGTCGGGCGATAAGTTTGCGCTGACTTCGCTGTTGGATAATCCAGTGCGTGCGCGCGTCGCAGGGTCGGTCGTGGAGGCTGACACGGCGGGCGTTGTCGCGCTGAGTCCGGAGGCGGAGACCTTGCAGTTGCTTCAAACTCAGTTGCGTTCGGCGCGGTTTGCGAAGCCTACGTTGAAGGTGACGTCGCAGGTGCCGTTTAAGGTGTTTGTTGATGGCAATGAGGTGGTCTCGAAATTGACTTCTCAGAAGGATTCCATCGATGGGTCGTCAACGGCCACGGCGTCGCTTCGACTCGAACCGGAGCATGACATCACGTTGACTATCAAGGCGTTGAACCTTGCCGACGATTCCATTGCCGCACCGACGATTCAGGTCGTGGTTGAGGGCGACGGCGAGTATTTTTCGGGCGCAGACATGCAGCGCCGCTTTGCCTTGGATGACACTCAGTATGGCAACCGCGTTTCGGGCCTTTCAATGAGCCCGGATGGTAAGTATCTGATTACCAATTATTATAACTATTATAACGCCCAGCGTTGGCGCGTATGGTCCACGCTCACGGACCTGAAGACGGGCAAGGAGATCAACTCGTCGCTCCCGGGCAATGTCAAGTGGATGCCCAAGGGCTCGCAGCTGTATTTCACCACGATGTCGGCCGACGGCTATGACCTCTACCTCGTAGACCCGCTGACGGGCGCGCAAACGCTTTATGCTGAGTCAATTCCGACGGATGGCTTCACGTGGAGCCCCACGGAGGATTACCTGATTTATACCCTTGTTGACAACGGCACCCAGGAGTCGGGACCGCTGCGCCGCTATCGCACGCCCGACGACCGCATGCCCGGCAATCGCACCACCTACATGCTGCGCCAGTTTGACCCCGAGAGCGGCATGACGCGCACGCTGACCTTTGGTAATCACTCCACCTCGCTGATGGACATTTCGCCCGACGGCAAGCGCCTGCTCATCATGACCTCGGCCCAAAATCCGCAGGTGCGTCCCTTCTATGAGCAGACCATCTATCAGCTTGATTTACAGACGATGACGGCCGACACCTTAGTAACGCGCCAGCCCACGTTTATCAACGGCGGCACTTACAGCCCCGACGGCTCGCAGGTGCTTTTCTGGGGTTCGCCCTCGGCCTTCAATGAGTTGGGCAAGAATTGCGGTAACCACCCGATTGCCAACGACTTTGACGTGCAGGCCTACGTGATGACCCTTAGCTCTAAGGAGGTCAAGCCCCTGAGCCGCGATTTCGACCCGAACATTCAGCAGATTCTCAGCTGGAACCGAGCCGACAACTTAGTCTATCTCATTGCAGAAGAGGGCTTTGGGCGCACGCTCTGGAGCCTCAATCCCCGCTCGGACGAGTTCAAGCGTCTGCCCCAGGAGGTTTCGGTGGTCAACGGCGCATCCATGGGCGATTTTTCCGATGCCCGCCTTGCCTATTTCGGTCAGGGATATGAATATGCCGGCCGTGCCTACGTCCTCGACCTGAAAAAGGGACGCAACACCCTGCTTGCCGATCCGCGCGGCGACGACTTGGCGCAGGTGAATCTCGGCAAGGTTGAGCCCTGGAAGTTTACCGCCAAGGATGGCACGGAGATTGACGGCATCATCTGCTTGCCGCCGGACTTTGACCCCAATAAGAAGTATCCGCTCATCGTCTATTACTACGGCGGCACTTCCCCCACTCAACGCACTATCACTCAGCCCTATACACCGCAACTTTTCGCCTCACGCGACTATGTGGTCTACGTAATCAATCCCTCCGGCACCACCGGCTATGGCCAGGAGTTTTCCGCGCGCCACGTCAACGCCTGGGGCAAGCAGACGGCCGACGACATCATTGAGGGCGTGGAGAAGTTCTGCGCGGCCCATCCGTTTGTCGATTCAGAGAAAATCGGCTGTCTCGGCGCAAGTTACGGCGGATTTATGACGCAGTATCTGCAGACGCTGACGCCGATGTTTGCCGCCGCCGTGAGCCACGCCGGCATCTCTAACGTGACCTCCTACTGGGGCGAAGGCTACTGGGGCTACAGCTACAATGGCGTGGCCGCAGCCGATTCTTACCCCTGGACCGACCCCGAGCTCTTCACCAAGCAGGGCTCGCTCTTCAACGCCGACAAAATCCACACCCCCCTGCTCCTGCTGCATGGCACGGCCGACACCAACGTGCCCATCGGCGAGAGCATCCAGCTCTTCAACGCCCTGAAAATCTTGGGTCGCGACGTGGAATTCATCAGCGTCGACGGCGAAAACCACTTCATTGCCGACTATCCCAAGCGCATCCTCTGGCAAAACTCCATCATGGCCTGGTTCGAAAAACACCTCAAAGACGACCCCACCTGGTGGAACGACCTCTACGGAAAATAAAAAATACAAAAATACAAAATAAATTAAAAGTACAAAATACAAAGCACAAAGTAAGCGCGGCCTCTTCCTCGGGGCCGCGCTTTTCGTCTTAAATATCGCGGAAGCACCTCCGCGACAGAGATATAATTCTTATAAGACTTATAAATCTTATAAAACTTATACCAGCGGGAAATGCGCGGAGGTAAAGAATAAGCGCGGCCTCCAGGGTGGTCGCGCTTATTTTGTATTTTGTATTTTGTATTTGGGTTAGAGGATGCCTTGGGCCATCATGGCGCGGGCTACTTTCATGAAGCCGGCGACGTTGGCGCCTTTGACGTAGTTGATGAAGCCGTCGGGTTCTTTGCCGAATTCTTCGCAGGATTTGTGGATCTGGGCCATGATTTCCTTGAGCTTGGTGTCGACCTGTTCGGCGCTCCATGAGAGCTTTTGGGAGTTTTGGGCCATTTCGAGTCCGCTGACGGCGACACCGCCGGCGTTGGCGGCTTTGCCCGGGGCATAGAGGATCTTGGCGGCGAGGAATTCCTTGATGGCCTCGGGGGTGGAGGGCATGTTGGCGCCTTCGCTCACGGCAATCACGCCTTGGGCCAAGAGGGCGCGGGCGTCGTCGCCGTCGATTTCGTTTTGGGTGGCCGAGGGCATGGCGATGTCACATTTAGCGATGTGCCAGGGGCGTTCGCCGGGGTAGTATTTTACGGTGTCGGGATATTCTTCGGCTACTTCACGGATGCGTCCGCGCATGACGTTTTTCAGCTCGAAGACGAACTCTAACTGCTCGTGGGTCAGGCCGTCGGGGGCATAAATGGAGCCGTCGCTATCGCTGAGGCTGACCACTACGGCGCCGAGCTGCTGGAGCTTCTGGGCGGTGTAGGTGGCCACGTTGCCGGAGCCGGAGATGGCCACTCGCTTGCCCTTGATGTCGATGCCGCGGGTGGCGAGCATGTTCAGCAGGAAGTAGCAGTTGCCATAGCCGGTGGCTTCGGGGCGGATGAGTGAGCCGCCAAATTCGCGACCCTTGCCGGTGAAGGTGCCGGTAAATTCGCGGGCCATCTTCTTGTAATAGCCATACATATAGCCCACTTCGCGGCCGCCCACGCCGATGTCGCCGGCGGGCACGTCGGTGTCAGGGCCGATTTGGCGCCAGAGTTCGGCGATGAAAGCCTGACAGAAGCGCATCACTTCCATGTCGCTCTTGCCGCGGGGCGAGAAGTCGGAGCCGCCCTTTGCGCCGCCCATGGCCAAGGTGGTCAGTGAGTTTTTGAAGGTCTGCTCAAAGGCGAGAAACTTCAGAATCGACTGATTGACAGACGAGTGAAAGCGAATGCCGCCCTTGTAGGGGCCGATGGCGTTATTGTGTTGGATGCGATAGCCCATGTTGTTTTGGACCTTGCCGGAATCGTCGACCCAGCTGACGCGGAATGAGAAGATGCGGTCCGGAATGCAGAGGCGCTCAATCAGGTTATAACGTTCAAACTCAGGATGTTCGTTGTAGACATCCTCAATGGAGCTGACCACTTCCTCTACGGCCTGAATGTACTCGGGCTCGTTGGGGAATCGTCGCTTAAGCTCATCAATTACTTCTGTAGCTTTCATAACGAATTAAAAAAAGTTGATTTTCGACTGCAAAGTTACGGAAAAAATTTGTAACTTTGCAGATATGATAGAAGAAATCCTCAAACATAATCGCAAATTTGTTGATTCGGAGGCCTTTCGCGCCTTTGAGACGTCGAAATATCCCGACAAGAAAATCGCCATCGTGACCTGCATGGACACGCGCCTGGTCGAGCTCCTCCCCGCAGCCCTTGGCATCAAAAACGGCGACGTCAAAATGATCAAAAACGCCGGTGGCACGATTACTAACCCCTTTGACTCAACCATGCGCTCGCTCTTG
>CAZLMV010000115.1:0-3814 GCA_964560625.1 uncultured Bacteroides sp.
CACGGTGCTCACCTCCATTCCGAGGAGGTCAACGGAGTTGACATAGCTGACGTCAATGCTCGCTTCGGGGCGCCACTTCTCAAGGCGGGTCAACTTATAGGGCGACTCCATTTTTGCGCGAATCATCCAGTTGCCGTTGATATTGACGGGGCGATAGGTGGTAACGCCCGTGGTCATGTCGTATGATGCAGATTGGGCAATCATGTTTTCATACTTGGTGTAGCTGACCTCCAGCGACGGAGCAACTGACTTGATGTCATAAAGATGAAGCACTAATTCATGGGCGCGGGTCATTTTTAGGTCCGGATTTCCCAAGTAGATAAATAGCGGATTGGCCGCGTCGGTAACGTCAAGGAGATTGCGCAGGGTCGGCAGCGAGGCGCTGTAAGTGTAAGTAAACCAGCCTATATCATCGGTGGCAAACCAGAGTTTCGGCTCAACATAAAGAGGCTTGCGGCTTGCTGAATAATCCATGCCGTTTTGGAAGTAGGAGATATTGCCGGGCGCATAGGTTATCAGCGCTTCGATTGACATATTAGGCTGATAACGATGCTTATAGAAGTGAGGGAAATGCGTTCCGAGGTTCAAGCGAAGCTGATGTTTGTCCTCATTGCTGACGTAATCATAGGAGTTAGAGGGCACGAAGCCGGAGTTGAGAGCTGCGTCGGTTACTGAGGGGAGCTGCTCGGGTTCAATTTGGCGCAGGTAGTAATCGCGAGTGCTGTGAAGGCGCTCGTGGTTATACCTATAATTTATGGTCAGGCGCGGGGTGAAAAACTTGGTGGAGATGAGTTCGGGGGTGCGATAACTGATATTAGCCGAGGCTGTTAGTTTTCGCTCGGGCATGAACTCCTGCGGGGCGGTAAAGTCAATAGCATCAGACTCTTGCGGGAAGAAAAGCTCGCGCATAAGGTTGGTCTCGCGGTTTTTTTTGCTCCAGCTTACTGAGGCCCCGAAATCGAGGTTTTCCGGGCGCATAGGCAATTGCCAGCTGCCATTAAACTGCGCACCGACATTCCAGTTGCGGTTATAGACTAATCCGGTTTCATCCAAGGAGTTAAGGAGCGTTTGAGCCGTGGAAGTTGAGGATAGTTCCGATTCGTTGGTCTTGGTGCGCTCAAAGGAGAAGGTCGGCACGAGGCTGAGGCGGACGCGCGTGCCGGTATATCCGATTTTATTGTCGCTGGAGATGCGGAATTGTCGCGAATCGGTGGATTTATTGGAGGCACTGAAGAGGTTTCCGCCGTCAAGATAACGCTCTGATTGCGAGGCTGATTCAATCAGCGAGTTCTTTTGTTTGGCCATCAAATTAGCATCTATCTTCCAGATTCTCAGGCGGGAATTCCAGGTGTAATCCACTCCTCCGGTGAGGACTTCGGCGCGTCCGGCCGACTTCCAATTGGGGTTCCAATTGTCGGTTTGGCCCGGTTTGCGGTCATCGTTGGTGTTGTTGACGTTGCCAACGATGGCCAGGCGTGAGTCGCGGGTGAAAAGTAGCCCGAAGAGACGTCCCAAGTAGCGGTTGGCGGTGCCATATCCGGCCTCGGCATTGGCTATCCACCCGGCCTGGAATTGCTTTTTGAGCCGAACGTCCATCACCAATGGGAGCTCGTGGAGGGGCTTGTCTTCGCGAAACTCATTGCGGTGAAACACCTTAATGTCCTTGACCATATATGCCGGCAGGTTTTCAAGGGCTATTTTGGGGTCACCTTTGAAGAAATTGTCGCCATTAACTAACAGATCCTGAACGAATTCTCCATTGATGAAAATGCGCCCGTCGCTTTTGAGTTCGGCTCCGGGAAGCTGGTCAATCAACCCGTCGAGCATCGACCCCTGCGCCAAGGCAAAAGCGTCGGCATTATAGGTAATCGTGTCGCCCTTGACCACCATTTTGACCCTTGAGGCGGTGACCGTAACCTCGTCTAACTCCTTGGGTTTGAAGAAGGGAACGCGAGTCATTCGGATTGGGTTGATAATGGCATAATTCTCGCGCGGACCCAATTTAGGGTAGGCGACATATTGCGGGTAATAGCCCTCGCAGGTCACGTAGAGCCAGCCGCCCGTGCGCGGGATGCTGTCAATTTCAAGATTCGCCTTGCGATTGCGGTAGTTAATATCTTGGTCGCTCCAATAGGATTTAACGAATGAGGAGTCGGGGCGCAACACGTCAACCTGAGCGGTCATAATCATTTCGCGACTATAACTGTCGACCACATCCACTATAAGATAGGGATTCATGGCGCTCAAACTCAGGAGGCAGAGGAGGCTCGCAATAAGCAGAATATGTCGTTTCATGGGCGATAATCTTGGTTATTTTTGGCAAATTTACGGAAAAATCTTTCATTTACCAAATAATTTTCGTAAATTTGCATCCCGTTATGAAGAACGGATTCAACAACGAAAAGTATCTGCGGATTCAGTCAGAACACATCCGCGAGCGCATTGCGCAGTTTGGTAATAAACTCTATTTGGAGCTTGGCGGCAAGCTCTTTGACGACTATCACGCCAGCCGAGTGCTCCCCGGCTTTCAGCCTGACAGCAAGTTGCGGATGTTTTCCCAGCTGAAGGATCAGGCGGAAATCGTCATCGTCATCAGCGCCGAAGACATCGAAAAGAATAAGGTGCGCGGCGACTTGGGAATCACCTATGATGAAGATGTGCTCCGCCTGCGCCGCGAGTTTATGAATCGTGGATTCATGGTTGGATCCGTGGTGGTGACCCACTATGATGGGCAAAAGAGCGCCGACGCGTTCCGTCAACGCCTTGCCCGACAGGGAATTACCACCTATGTTCACTATCTCATTGACGGATATCCCACTAATGTAGACCTCATTGCTTCCGACGAAGGCTTCGGCAAGAATGACTATGTCGAAACCTCTCGCCCGTTGGTGATTGTTACCGCCCCGGGCCCCGGCAGTGGCAAGATGGCCGTGTGTCTCAGCCAGTTATACAATGAAAACAAGCGCGGAATCGAGGCCGGATATGCCAAATTTGAGACCTTCCCGGTGTGGTCCCTGCCGCTCAAACACCCCGTCAACATTGCCTACGAGGCCGCTACGGCCGACCTCAACGACGTCAATATGATTGACCCGTTCCACTTGGAGGCCTACGGCAAGACGGCCATTAATTATAACCGCGACATTGAGATTTTCCCGGTGTTAAACGCCTTGTTTGAAGGCATTTATGGCGAGAATCCCTACAAGTCGCCCACCGACATGGGCGTCAACATGGTAGGCTTCTGCATTGACGACGACGAGGTTTGCTGCGACGCCTCGAAGATGGAAATTATTCGCCGCTATTATGACGCTCTGAATCGCCTTGCCATGGGCGACGCCGCTGATGCTGAGGTCAATAAGATTGCTCTACTCTTCAAGCAGGCCAAGATTGACCTTTCATATCGTCGACCGGTTGCCGCCGCAAAGCAGCGCGCCGAGCAGTCAGGCAAACCCTCTTCGGCCATCGAGCTTGCCGACGGCACTATCATCACCGCCGAATCCGGCGAACTCTTAGGTCCGAGCGCCGCGCTTATCCTCAACGCTATCAAGCATTTAGCCGGCATCGACCATAGCGTCAAACTCATTCCGCAGGAGATGATTGAGCCGATTCAGTTCACCAAGATCAACTATCTCCGCAGCAAGAATCCGCGCCTCCACACCGACGAAGTGCTCGTGGCTCTCTCCGTGGTCTCCACGCGCGACGAAAACTGCCGCCGCGCCTTGGCCAAGCTCCCCGAACTCCAGGGCTGTCAGGTCCATTCCACGGTGATGCTCGGCGAAGTAGACCGCAAAATCTTCAAAAAACTCGGCGTAGGCCT
>CAZLMV010000115.1:3914-6762 GCA_964560625.1 uncultured Bacteroides sp.
CGGTGATGCTCGGCGAAGTAGACCGCAAAATCTTCAAAAAACTCGGCGTAGGCCTCACCTGCGACCCCATCCGCAAATAATTCTACTTGCAAATAATCTAAATATTTGCTAACTTTGCACTGCTGAAAGCAGAGGCTTTCAGTGACTTACATATTCAATTTATAAAAGCGTCTTTTTGCTTTACCCCTTTTCCGAAATCGCCAAATTTCCATTAAAACAGAAGTGTCAAGCAGCTCACAAAGAACGCGCATGTGTCGTATTTGTCCACTCCCATACGACGTGAGCTGATCATACCGGCATGGCGTGGGAGTGGACTGCAGTTTTCTGTTTGGGCGTTTGGCGATGCCCGGGAAAGGACTGCAGAACAGTGTTCCCGCGCTTTTTTTGTGTCGAAATTGCTGAACAGGGGGACGGTCAGCAACATCAATCATTTCATGCTCTTTAACTCAATCACGTTTCTCCTTTATTTGCCCGTGGTCTTCCTGATTTACTGGAGTTTATCGGGGGTCAAGCTGCGGTGGCAGAATCTTTTTGTGGTCCTTGCCAGCTATGTTTTCTACGGGTGGTGGGATTGGACTTTCCTGCTGCTGATTGCGCTGACCACTGCTTGCAGTTACGCCAGCGGCCTCGGAATGGAGCGCTGGCAGTCCCGGCGGAAATTGATTCTTTGGGCAAACATCGTGTTGAATCTCGGGATTCTCTGCCTGTTTAAGTATTTCAATTTCTTTGTAGGCAATTTGCAGGCGCTGTTGAGTCCGTTAGGCGTGAATTTGGATAGCGTTACGGTAAATTTGATTCTGCCCGTCGGCATTTCTTTTTATACTTTTCAGGCTATCAGTTACTCGATCGACGTCTATCGGCGGCAGATTAAGCCGACACGCGATGTCGTTGCCTTTTTTGCGTTCATTTCCTTTTTCCCACAGCTCGTTGCGGGCCCGATTGAGCGTGCCACCAATCTGCTGCCGCAGTTCCTCAAGAAGCGTAGTTTTGACTATGCGACGGCCATTGACGGCTGCCGGCAAATCCTTTGGGGCCTCTTTAAGAAGATGGTCGTGGCAGATAATTGCGCCACTGTGGTCAATCAGATTTTTGGAGACCCGGAGGCATATGGCGGATTGAATCTTTGGATTGCGGCCTTCCTGTTTACATTCCAGATTTACGGTGACTTTTCCGGCTATTCCGACATTGCCATAGGCGTGGCTAAACTCTTCGGTATCAACCTGATGAGGAACTTCCGCACGCCGTATTTCTCACGTGACATTGCCGAATTCTGGCGCCGCTGGCACATGTCGCTGACCACATGGTTTCGCGACTACATCTACATTCCCTTAGGTGGGAGCCGCTGCAAGAAATCAAAGGTCCTACGCAACACTTTCGTCATCTTCTTAGTCAGCGGATTCTGGCATGGCGCCGAATGGACCTTCATCGCCTGGGGAGCGTATCACGCTACGCTGTTTACGCCCTTAGTTCTTCGCAGAAAGAACAGGAAATACCTTGGCGAAGTGGCCGCCGAAAGCGCATTGCCCTCCATGAGTGAGTCGCTGATGATGGCCAAGACTTTCCTTTTGGTGATGATCGGGTGGATAATTTTCCGCGCAGATAATTTGACTCTCTGTTGGGATTACATTGTCAGGATGTTTACTGACTTCCATTTCGTCGGTGTCTTGCCAAAGAAAGTGCTGATTTGGATTGCCTTCATGTTAGGCGTTGAGTGGGTTGAGCGCAAGCAAAGCCATCCGTTTGATATTGCCGGCCATGGATTATTGCGCTATCGGCCGATGAGGTGGGCACTGTATTTGGTAATTATCTTTATTTGTTTGACTTGCAAGGGGATACAGGGTGAGTTTATTTACTTCCAGTTTTAAAAGATATGAAGCGTTTTCTGAAAAATATTTCCCTCTTCGGGCTGATTTTCATGGCTATTTATGGGGCATTGGTTCTCTATGCCTTTAAGTTTGAGCGCCACAATCCTGACCATTATATCTATGCGCAGAAAATCAAGACGGAGCGCTTAGATTCCATTCCCTCGCCGCGAGTCATTCTCCTTGGGGGTAGCAGCGTGGCCATGGGGTTTGATTCTCGCGAACTCTCTGATTCTCTTGGAGTTAATGTCTATAACATGGGGCTTCATGCTTCCATTGGCATTCGGTATATCTTAGATGCGGTAGCTGAGCAGTTGCGCCCGGGCGATTTACTCGTCATCATGCCCGAATATTCGCAATTTTCCACCTCATATAACGGGGCACACGAAACGCTGACTGACGCCATTGTTTACTCCGGAGCGGGCGAATTGAAGAAACTAAACCTCGAGCAGATGGTGAATTTTGTGTGCGGCATTCCGCAGCACATTCTTGCCAATCAGAGGGCAAAATATTCGGAAGCAAAGTTTGATTACTCTGCCAGAAACTTCAATGAATATGGCGACGAAGTGCGTCACCTTGACTTCGGGAAAGTACCGATGATTAATGCGCCGGTTGCAGCGAAATTGCCCGAGGAAAGCTACGTCAAAGACTTTGCCCAAAAGGTTCATGCACTGCAGGATAGGGGAGTAAAAGTGATGATGGTTTGGCCCACCACCATCCAAACGCAATATGACATTAACGCCGCCTACATTGCCCAACTCGACACCTTGGCCCGACAAAACGGCATCCCCTTCATCACCACCCCCGACTACTTAGTCCAACCCGACAGCCTCGCCTTCGACACCCCCTACCACATGACCGCCCCCGCCATCAAAACCAACACCCACCGCCTCCTCACCCACCTCCCCCAAAAATAACTTGATGTTATCAAGGGTTAGAGGATGCGGCGGGCGGTGATGAAGCGGGAGCGGTAGTAGGGGTCGGCG
>CAZLMV010000116.1:0-6747 GCA_964560625.1 uncultured Bacteroides sp.
GCATCGACTCCGGTCGCCAGACCATCGTCGGCATCAACAAATATCGCCTCGACCACGAAGATCCCATCGACATCCTCGAGATTGACAACACTCAGGTGCGCAAAGAGCAGATCGAACGCCTCAACGACCTCAAGGCCCACCGCGACGAAGCCCAGGTCAAGGCCGACCTCGAAGCAATCACCGAATGTGTGCGCACTAAGAAGGGCAACCTCCTTGACCTCGCCGTCAAGGCTGCCGGCCATCGCGCCACCCTCGGCGAAATCTCTGATGCCTGCGAAGCCGTCGTGGGCCGTTATAAAGCTGTAATTAAAACGATTTCAGGCGTGTACTCCGAAGAAACCAAGAATGACCCCGAATTTGCCCGCGCGCGCAAACTCACCGAAGAATTCGCCAAGCGCGAAGGTCGCCAACCCCGCATTATGATTGCCAAGATGGGCCAGGACGGACATGACCGCGGCGCCAAGGTCGTAGCCACCGGCTATGCCGACTGCGGCTTCGACGTCGACATGGGTCCGCTCTTCCAAACCCCCGCCGAGGCTGCCCGCCAGGCCGTGGAAAACGACGTCCACATCCTCGGCGTCAGCTCCCTCGCCGCAGGCCACAAAACCCTTGTGCCCCAGGTTATTGAGGAGCTCAAAAAGCTTGGCCGCGAAGACATCATGGTCACCGCCGGCGGCGTAATCCCCGCCCAGGACTATGACTTCCTCTATCGCGCCGGCGTCGCCGCCATCTTCGGCCCCGGCACCCGCATCCCCGTCTCCGCCATCAAGATGCTCGAAATCCTCGACCCCTCCCTCGCCGAACTCTAAAACAGGCAACCCACAATAATTAACCCCGAGCCGCCCATAAGCAGCTCGGGGTTATTTTTACCCGGCGAAATGCTCGTGGGGACGACGATAGAGAGGAGCCCGCTTCGCGGGCGGCAGAATTTAGCCACGTTCGGAGGGCGATAGCCCGAGAGCGTGGTTTTTATGGGTTTCAATGAAAAGGAGCTGCGTAGCTGCAACAGAATCCTTCGCGCGCCAAATCTGTCGCAGCTACGCAGCTCTTAGAAGGTGAGGGCGAAAGCTAACCACGCTCTCGGGCTGGCGCCCTCTGAACGTGGCTAAATTCTGCCGCCCGCAATGCGGGCTTTTGAGATGTATTACATTATGTTTGACGCGCGCTGGGCACCCGGGGGCGGGTGCCCACCCCAGTTATTTTATTTGTTGGCGGGGACTTCGGCGTCGAGGGCGGCAATGGCGATGAGGTTGATCATGTCGCGGACCGGGGTGTCGACGTTGACGAAGTGCACGTTTTTTTTTGAAAAAGAGGAGATAATTAATAAATAATTCGTAAATTTGCATTAGAATTAGTTCAATTTAATATGAAGCCATACGATGTTTATATTTTTGATAGGTCTGGATGTATTTGGACTTATGAAGTTCCCAATGCTAAGGAATGGTCGTTTCAGTCTGATAACTATTTGTTTAGCGTTTCTATTCTGGATGATGGGACTATATTTTTTATTCCGACAGCAAGCATTCGACCTATTGGAAAAGTTAATCCTAAAGACTCTGTTTACAATATAGTTGAACTATCTGAAAAAGAGATTGAATTGCAATTAACGAAAAAAGCCTCATTACGTTATTCTTTAATTACTGGATTTCCTTATAGTGAGTTGATCGTTAAGGTTGATAACGATAAATCGTTTAAATGTGATGGCTTTAGAATAAGTTCTAATAATGTTATTTTTTATCAGTGTAATTTTAAAGGAGATGTAAAAGAAACCAGTATTAAGTTGGCTGAAAGTTGCGCATTAAGTGTGAAATTGCAAAGAAGTACGAAGCAATTACCTGTACGTAGATTTATTGGCCCTTTTCATATTAGTGAATTTATTCTTGGAGAATTTGATAGCATCCTTTCAAAACGTCATTGGACACGGATGGGTTGGAAAGAAAACTCATGGATTGAAGAATTAACAGGTAACATCACATATAATAGTAATATATTTCAGTTAGAAGTGAGTTATGACTACATATGCAATATATTGACTTTACAATCAGGAGAGATAGTAGAAACTACTACTGAGGGTTTTATTAGAAGTAATTCTTCAATGGACCCAGGGGACGATGAATGGGGATATCAAACAAGTCGTCTCTTGTGGTGTGCTATGAGATGTACTTCTGAGTATTATTCATGTCTCCAAAAATTTTTGTCCCAAAATGGTATTGTTGAGGAAACTAAATTTATTTGGGGAAATACTATAACACAGACATGGAAATTGCGGGGTATTACAAAATTTGATTTAAAGGAAAAATTCAATATTTCGATTAATGAGAGAATAGGAACATCGAAATGGCGTTCTTAAATTTAACGAGGCTATCTAACTTAGTTAGGCAGCCTCGTTCCTGTTCTGGTTCACAGTTATTTGTTGGCGGGGACTTCGGCGTCGAGGGCGGCGATGGCGATGAGGTTGATGATGTCGCGGACCGGGGTGTCGACGTTGACGAAGTGGACGGGTTTTTTGAGGCCGATTTGGATGGGGCCGATGGCGTCGGCTATGCCCATTTCCAAGAGCAGGCGATAGGCCGAGTTGGCGGCACTCAAATTGGGGAATATCAGCGTGTTGACGTCGCGGCCGTTGAGGCGCGAGAACGGATAATTCGTGTCGCGCAGCTGGCGGTTCAGGGCGTTTTGAATCTGCATTTCGCCGTCGATGGCCAAATCGGGACATTCCTGCTGCACGCGCTCCACGACCTTGGCAATCATGTCGCCCTCCTTCTCGTGGCTCGAGCCGAAGTTGGAGAAGCTGACCATAGCCATGACGGGCGTGTGGGCGAAATATTCAACGGAGTGGCGCGCTAAGCGGGTGATATCGTAGAGCGTCTCCTCGTTCATCTCGGAGTTGATGGCCGTGTCGGCAAGGAAGAACGTGCCGCGGCGGGTGTTGACAATGTGCATGGCCGCGAAAGTCTTGTAGGGTTCGCGCACGCCGATGACTTCCTTGGCAATCTCGCGATTGGGGATGCCGCCGGAGTAGGTGCCGGAGATGAAGGCGTCGGCGTCGCCGCTTTCCACCATCATCATGCCGAAATAGTTGCGGTCCAGCATCTTTTCCATGGCCATGGCGCGGGTCATGCCTCGGCGCTGGAGCTTGCGCGCTAAGGCGTCGGCATAGCGTTCGCGGCGTCCGGCTTCGCGGTCGTGGCGCAGGTTGATAACTTCCATTCCGTCAAGACTTACGCCCAATTTAGCGGCGCGCTTGGCAATCATTTCGTCGTTGCCGAGCAGGATGGGGTGGGCGATGCCTTCGTTCATGGCGGCCTCGGCGGCGCGGAGCATATTGTCGGTGTTGGCCTCGCCGAAGACTATGCGCTTGGGACCGGCGGCCTTGGCTTCGACGTGGATCTGGCGGAGCATCTTGTTGTCGTTGCCCATGAGTTTGCGCAGGCGCTCCTCATAGTCGGCCCAGTCGGTGATGGGACGGCGGGCCACTCCGCTTTCGGCGGCCGCGCGGGCCACTGCGGGTGCCACCGTGGTCAGCAGTCGCGGATCAAGGGGTTTGGGCAGGATGTAGTCGCGGCCAAATTCCAATTTGCCAATGCCATAAGCGGCGTTGACCACTGTCGGCACCGGCTCCTTGGCCAACTTGGCAATGGCGCGCACGGCGCCTAATTTCATCGCCTCGTTGATCTCCGTGGCGCCCGAATCGAGAGCCCCGCGGAAGATGTAGGGGAAGCCTAACACGTTGTTAATCTGATTGGGATAGTCAGAGCGGCCGGTGGCGAAAATCAAGTCGGGGCGAGTCTTGATGGCCACGTCGTAGGCAATCTCAGGGTCGGGATTGGCCAGGGCAAACACTATGGGTTTCGGGGCCATGGAGAGCACCATTTCGGGCGTCACGACGTCTTTGACGGAGAGCCCGAGGAACACGTCGGCGTCTTTCATAGCGTCGGCAAGGGTGTGGAGGTCGCGCTCCGTGGCAAACTCGCGTTTTTGCTCCGTAAGTTTCTCGCGGTCAGCGCGGATCACGCCTTTACTGTCGCACATCACGACGTTTTCCCTCTTGACGCCCAACGCCACATAAAGGCGCGTGCAACTCACTGCCGCGGCGCCGGCGCCGTTGACCACCAAGCGGATATCCTCAATCTTCTTGCCCTGGAGCTCCAAGGCGTTGAGCAGGCCGGCGGCCGAGATGATGGCCGTGCCGTGCTGGTCGTCGTGCATCACCGGGATGTTACATTCGGCTTTGAGTCGACGTTCGATTTCGAAACATTCCGGGGCCTTGATGTCTTCCAAGTTGATGCCGCCAAAGGTCGGGGCGATGGCTTTCACCACCTCCACAAACTTGTCAGGGTCCTTTTCGTTGACCTCAATGTCAAAGCAATCGAGGCCCGCAAAAATCTTAAAGAGGAGCGCCTTGCCTTCCATCACGGGTTTGCCCGCCTCCGGGCCGATGTCGCCCAGGCCGAGCACCGCCGTGCCGTTCGAGATCACGGCCACGAGGTTGCCCTTGTTGGTGTATTCATAAATGTCGGCCGGATGAGCCTCGATTTCCTTACACGGATAGGCCACGCCCGGCGAATAGGCCAGCGCCAAGTCGGTCTGCGATGCATAGGGCTTGGTGGGTTCCACTTCGATTTTGCCCGGGCGCGGGTAGCGATGATAGTTCAGCGCTTCTTCTTTAGTGATTTTTGCCATAGTTTCAGATTCTGTTTTTCTATTATAAACGCTTAGCGGCCCACATAAGTTGACGGAGTGATGGCGCGCAGCTCGTCTTTGACTGAGTCGGAAACCTCGAGGGTGTCGATGAAGTCATTGACAATCTGAGGGGTAATGGCCGTGTTGACGCGGGTCAGCGCTTTGAGGGTCTCGTAGGGGTTCGGATAACCCTCGCGGCGCAGGATGGTCTGAATTCCTTCGGCCACCACGGCGTAATTATCCTCCAAATCGCGGGCAATGGCGCTTTCATTCAGCAGCAGCTTGCCCAAGCCCTTTGAGGTCGATGCAATGGCAATCAGCGTGTGGCCAAGGGGCACGCCGACGTTGCGGAGCACCGTAGAGTCCGTCAGGTCGCGCTGCAGGCGGCTCACGGGGAGCTTCTGAGCCAAGTGGGCAAACAGGGCGTTGGCCATGCCGATGTTGCCTTCGGAGTTCTCGAAGTCAATGGGATTGACCTTATGGGGCATTGCTGAGGAGCCCACTTCGCCGGCCTTGATGCGCTGCTTGAAGTAGTTCATGGAGATGTACATCCACATGTCGCGGTCCAGGTCCATCAGGATGGTGTTGACGCGGCGCAGGGCGTCAAACAGGGCTGCAAGATTGTCGTAGTGAGAGATTTGCGTGGTGGGATATTCGCGCACAAGGCCCAATTTTTCGCGCAGGAAGTTTTGGGCAAAGGCGTTCCAGTCAATCTGGGGGTAGGCCACGTTGTGGGCGTTGAAATTACCCGTGGCGCCGCCAAACTTGCCGCTGATGGGAGTGGCCTTGAGCAGGGCCAACTGCGTCTGCAGGCGGCTTACGTAGACCATGATTTCCTTGCCCAAGCGGGTGGGGCTGGCGGGCTGGCCGTGGGTGTGGGCGAGCAGGGAAATGTCGCGCCACTGGGCTGCCAAATCCTCTAATTGCTCTATCAGCGAGTCAATTGCTGGAGCGTAAACCTCCACAATGGCGTCGCAAATGCTCATCGGCACGGCCGTGTTGTTAATGTCCTGCGAGGTCAGGCCGAAGTGGATAAACTCCTTCCAGCCGTCGATTTCCAAGGCGGCAAATTTCTCCTTGAGGAAGTATTCCACGGCCTTGACGTCATGGTTCGTGGTGCGCTCAATTTCCTTGATTCGCGCGGCGTCGGCCACGGTGAAATTCTCATAAATGGCGCGCAGCAGCGGGAAAGTCGACGCGGGGACGTCGGCCAACTGCGGCAGGGGGATTTCACACAGCGCGATGAAATATTCCACCTCCACCCGCACGCGATAACGGATCAAGGCATATTCAGAGAAAAACTCATCAAGACGCTCACATTTTGAGCGATATCGACCGTCGATGGGCGAAATTGCGGTAAGTTCGGTAAGCTCCATAATCTAATAAATAGTTGATTTTACTCCTGCAAAGTTAAGCATTTTCCCCGACAATTCCAAGCTAAATCACGGAGATGCCTGCGAATACCCGGGGAGGGCACCCAGAACGCGCCTCAGGGCGCAAAAAAATCCCGGAGGGATTTCATTCGCGCAGCCCCTAATTGCCCGCCGTAGGCGTCAATTAGGGGTCCTTACGGCCCTCCACACATTTGTCAACCCGGGACGGGTTGCACAACCCTGCGCGAGGGTGCAATCTGGCCCTTGCCGCGCCAATGGTTGAGATTCGGCAGACGGTGTCTGCCCTTTTTCCGCCTCCTTGGGTTGCCTCTTGGGTTTGGGCGTGCCTTGGCGGGTTATTTCTTCGTGGGCAAAGGTCTCGGCCTCGAGGTCTATCTCGAAGAGGTCAAAATCCTCCACCACGCTGCGAATCAGCGCCGGATCCTCATGAAAATCAAACGCCAAGACCTCATAATCTAACTCGGCCACGTGAGAAGAATCCTCAGCTAACCGCTCCAGAATCATCAGATAAATCCCATAACCTGCCGCGCCATGCTTGCGCCGCAACTTCATAACATTACCTTTTGTGCGCTCATTCACACTATGTCTAAAATAATTCATAATCATTAAAAAAATTTGATTTCACGCCTGCAAAGATACAACCCCAATTCCCCCCAAAACCGCAAAAAAA
>CAZLMV010000117.1:0-6743 GCA_964560625.1 uncultured Bacteroides sp.
ACCACCGGCGCCGACGGCTCCCTGCAAGTGGAATTTGAGGCCCCCAATGCCAACACCACCTGGCGACTGATGTGTCAGGCCTACGACATGAAGATGCTCACGGGCTTCCACTCCGACGAAATCATCGCCGCCAAGCCGATTATGGTGCAGCCCCACATTCCGCGCTTCCTCCGCGTGGGCGACAGCACCGAGCTCCGCACCTTGGTGATGAACGCCTCTGACTCCACAGCCGCGGTCAATTCCTTCATCGAGGTGTTTGACCCCGTGACGGGCGAAGTGTTTGCCCGTCAGGACTTTGCCTCGGAAATTGCCGCCGGCGCTTCTGAAACCATCTCCATGCCTCTGCAAGCCCCTGACCGCTCAATGCTCGGCATCCGCGTCAAGGCCGCCACGGGCAATTTCTCCGACGGCGAGCAGAGCGTCATCGCCATTCTTCCCGCCGTGATTACCGCCCGCTCGGCTCAGCCCTTCTTCTTCCGCGCTGACTCGGCCGACGTCACCATCGACGCCCCCCGCGGCTCCGTGGTCACTCTGACCACCAATGCCGCCTGGGAGTGTGTCACGGCCCTTCCCGGCCTTGCCGCCTCCGAGAGCAAGTCGGCCTTCGCGGCCACTTCCGCGCTCTTCTCCGCCGCCGTGGGTCGCGGGTTGGTGCGCACCTATCCGCAAATCGCCGCCGCCCTGAAGCGCTGGAGCTCTGAGGATTCGGTGCTGATCTCCAAACTCAGCAAAAACGAGGACCTGAAAATTGCCCTCCTCTCCGCCACTCCCTGGCCCGCCGCCGCGCAGGCCGACTCCGAGCGCATGGCGCGCTTGCTCCTGCTCCTCGACAAGTCGGAGGCCGACCGCGTGATTGACCAATCCATCGAAACCCTCGCCAAATTGGTCCGCAAGGGTGGCTTAGCTTGGACGCCTGACGCCGAGGAGCCCTCCATGTGGGTCACCGAGGAATTCCTCTCCGTCATTGCCCAGCTGCGCCGATTGGGCTATCAGCCTACGTCGACGAAGCTCAACCGCATCATCTCTGAGGCCGTGAAGTATCTGGACGACGCCGTGGCCCGCGATTACGCTAAATATAAGGGCGAATATCCCGACTATGCCGAACTGCGCCCCTATTTCAGCGAAATTCCGCAGTCCGGACCCGCAAAACGCGCCGAGCAAGCCACGGTGAAATACTTCGTGTCCCACTGGCGCGACCTCGGATTCACCTCGCAGGCGCAGGCGGCTCTCGTGCTCCAATCCTCCGGCTATCAGTCGACGGCCCGCACCATCATCGAGTCGCTCCGCCAGTATGAGGCATGGCGTCAGACCGGCCTCAACGCCGAGCTGCTCAATGCCTTTGCCGCCGTGGAGCCGCAGTGTGCCGAAGTAGACGAAATCCGCCAATTCTTCATCGAGCGAAAGCAGGCCATGGAGTGGGGCGACGGACTCCCCACCACCTTCCTCATCGCCTCCATTCTCTCCTCCGGGACCAACTGGCTCATCCCCGCCGAAAATGAAATGACCCTGACCGTCGACGGCGTGGAGACGCGCCCCGAAGGCGTTGAATCCGTCATGGGCTCGTTCCGCCTCAACCTTCCCGAAGGAGGCAAAATCGAGCTCCGCAAGGGGCAGTTCCCGGCATGGGGTGGCGTCTTCACCTCCCTGACCGACACCATTACGGAGATTCCCGCCGTGGAGAGCGAAAAGCTCAAGGTGACCCGCCGCTTGGAGGGCGACCTGACCGTCGGCTCACGCGTGAAAGTGATCATTGAAGTCACTGCCACTCAGCCTCTCGACTATGTAGTTGTCAAGTCGCCGCGTTCCGCTGCCCTCAGCGTCATTGACCAGCTCCCCGGCGGATATTGGCTCCCCGGCTCCTATGCCTACCGCGAACCCTTGGCCACGGAGACCAACTGGTTCTTCTCCCGCCTTGGTCGCGGCACCACAGTCATCACCGAGGAATTCTTCGTCACCTCCGAGGGCGACTTCCTCTTTGCCCCCGCCGAAGCCCAAAGCCAATACGCCCCCGAATTCCACTCCCACTCCGCCGGCCAAAAAGACGCCATTGTGGGCCGATAGTAGGGATGCACCCTGGTGCATCCGTGGCCGCTCCTTCCGCGATGGTAGGTGAGGGCCACGGCTGCACCGGGGTGCAGCCCTACACCTGATTGAAAAGCAGCTGTTTATGGTTGTCGCGGGTGCCCTCCCCGGTTAAAGTGAACCATTTCGCTTCCCCGGGTGTTCTTTTTGTAGACTGTTTATTTATGATTATGAAGAAAATCGGACTTCTTGCTTTAGCAACCTCAATGATTTGCGCCGTGGCCGGCCATGCCCAGCCTCAGCAGCGCGTAGGACTCGTACTTTCCGGCGGCGGCGCCAAAGGCATCGCCCACATCGGCTTTATTCAGGCCTTGGAAGAAAATGACGTGGCAATTGACTATGTTGCCGGAACCTCCATGGGTGCCATAGTCGGCGGCCTCTATGCCTCGGGCTATTCTCCCGCCGAGATGATGCGCCTGATCACCAGCAAAGACTTTGCCTATTGGAGCACGGGCACGATTGACCCCGGGCTGCAATATTATTTCACCACCCCTGCGCAGTCGCCCAAGGTGGTGAGCCTCTCCATGGGTAATGATTCCGTGGCCAAGCAGGTGCCTCAGAGCCTCATTTCGCCGCTTTCCATGAACTTCCCCTTCATGGAGTTATTCTCGGCTGAGACGGCAGCCTGCGGTGGCAACTTTGACAATCTTTTCGTGCCGCTGCGCACCGTCAGCTCCAACATGGAGGCCCAGCGCGGCGAAGTGGCCCGCGGAGGCTCCATGAGCGACGCCATTCGCGCGTCAATGTCGTTTCCCATCGTGTTCTGCCCGATTGAGATTAACGACACTCTGCATTACGACGGCGGCCTGTTTGACAACTTCCCCGTCGACGTGATGAAGGCCGATTTCCACCCCGACATCATGATTGGCCTCGATGTGCACAACGAAGGCACCGAGGCTCCCACGGCCATCAACCAGATCAACAACTTGGCCATGCGCCCGCAGACCTACGGCATGGACCCCAAAGACGGCATCCACGTCCACATGAACCTTTCGATGTATTCCCTGCTCGATTTCCCCGAGGCCAAGGCCATCTATGAGATCGGCTATAAGCGCGGCTTGGAGATGGTTGACAGCATCAAGCAGCGCGTCACGGCGCGCCGCCCGCTGAGCGAAGTGACCCGCCGCAGAATTGAGTTCAAGAAGAGTCTGCCGAAAATCAACTTCTCCGACGTGGAAGTGACCGGCGGCACGCCCCGACAAAACGAGTATATCAAGGCGCAGTTCCAGTATCACGACGGCGAGCCTTATGACATCCACGACGCCCGCAACGGCTACTATCGCGCCATCTCCGGCGGCAAGCTCCAGAACATGACGGTCAACGCCATTCCCGACAATGCCGGCGACTTCAAACTCATGCTCAAGGCTTATCCGAAGTCAAACTGGAGCGCCGATTTGGGCGGCTACATCTCTTCGTCGACCTCCAGCATGCTATATGCCGCAGTGAATTACCACAATCTGAGCACTCGCGCCATCGACGCCAGCGTTGGTGCCTGGATCGGCCAGAGCTATGCCGCGGCTCAGCTCCTTGCCAAGATCCGTTTTGGCGGTAAGAATCCTTACAGCCTCGGCCTGCAGGGCGTGGTCAGCAACCATCGCTTCAACCAGAGCGAGCGCCTCTTCTATCAGGCCAATGAGCCCCGCTTCGTGCGCCAGTTTGAGGGCTTCGGCCGCGCAAATCTCTTCAGCATGCCCTTAGGTCGCCATGCCATGGGAGTGGTCTCCGTGGGCTACGGCTACGAGCGCAACTCCTTTGTCAACGACCAGCTCGAAAAGGTGAAATCCACCTATAAACTCGGCCAAGTGGCCCTGAATTATGACTACAACACCCTCAACGGCATCAATTACCCCACCTCCGGCCTCGAAATGCGCTATGCACTCAAGGGCATCTATGGACACCACTCGCTCGGCGAGGGTCGCCAGACCAAGAAATGGGTGCAGCTTGACGCCACCGTGCGCAAATATTGGGACCTCGGTCGCCACTTTGCCTTAGGTTTGGAAGGTGAACTTTTGGCCTCCACGCGCAAGCCCTCGAAATATCCCGACGTGGCCAGCGCCGACGCCCCGACCTATGCGCCCACGGCCTCCTGCTTCAACGCTTTCAACCCCGGATTCCGCGCCTATTCATTCCTCGGTGCAGGCATTGACCCCGTCTGGAAAGTGGTCAATAACCTCCAGCTTCGCGGCGCCTTCCATTGTTTCACCCCCTGGAAAGACGGCGGCGTCAAGGCCCCGGAATTCTTCGGCGAAGTGGCCGCAGTCTATAAACTCAAAATCGTGAACCTCAGCGTCTACGCCAACTATCGCTCCGGCTCCCCGGCCGAACGCGGCTGGCACGCCGGCGTCACCATGGGCATCTTCGTCCTCGCCCCCAAATTCCTCTAAACACTGGGGAGACCATAGCAACTATAGGAACTATAGGGTCTTATCCGAAAAATTTTATCGACCAGAGTCCCAGAGAACCAGGGACTTGACGCGAACTAATTAAGCAAAAAGACCAGGACTCGAGCCTGGTCTTTTTGCTTAATATTCTTTGTCAAAACTCTGGTTCCCTGGGTCCCTGGTCAAAAAACTTCGCGACAAGGCTATAGTTTCTATAGTTGCTCTGGTCCCTCGCGCGGTTAGAAGGATTGGCGGGAGAAGGTGAGTTTGATTTTGGCTTTGGCGGGGAGGAGTTCGACCATGGCCGGCATGGCGATCATCGGGGTGATGCCGCTCAGGACCGTGGTGCCCGTGCCGCCGTAGTAATAATAGGAGCTTTGGCTTGTTTCTGTCACCATTGACACGGGGGTCAGAGTGAACGTAAAGTCGTCGGCCGTCAGCGGTTCCTCCTTGTCGAGCATCTCGATGAGGTAGTTGCGCATATCGCCGAAGCTGTAGGTCTTCGTCGTCGGGTTATAGGTGCCCACGAATGAGGTTTTATTGTCAGGCAGCTGGTTTTTGGCGAAGAATTCGCCCTTTTTGCTGCTGAGGACCATCAGCAAGTATTCCGGCGGATTGATGCCGCGGTCTGACTTGATTTCCTCGGCGGGGAGGGAGAAGGTCAGCGTGTTGATCACTGACAGTGCGCCCTGCTCGGAGGAGCGTATCTTATTGATAATCGCCTCGATGGGGAAAGTCAGCTTGACGTCATAGCCCGCGGGGGCGGCCACGACTGACTTGCCCTGATTGACCATCTGAGTCAGCTCCGGCGCAATTTGATAGTCGATGCAGGAGTTGCTGACCAGTTCCGGCGCCATCGCCATGAAATAGTTATAGAGCTTGGAGATGGAGTCCGTTTCCACGCCCTCGGCGTTGGTCACCTTGTAGGTTTTGTGGTAGTAGAACACCATGCGGCAATTGCTGATGCGCGTCACTCGGCCCGAGCCGAAGCTATGTTTGACATAGACGCCCGGGAAGAAGTCCTGGAAGGCGTAGGGGTCATTAAACAGCGCGGGGTCAGACTTATATTTGGCCAAAATGCCGTCCATGAGTTGGTCGGGCATCGGGACGTAGGCAAAGCGGTAGGGGTTGGCGGCCACGGTGTCGCTGACGCTGATGCCTACGGCCGTAAATGAGGCTGAGCCAAGGAGTTTTGAGGCGTCGTAGGCGCGCTCGGCCGCCGGGTCATAGTCGGAATAGATAGGGGAGGGGAGTTGCTTGACCAAGGGGTAGACCTCCACTCCGATGGGGGCTAAGGAGTCGCCCACGAAGGCGCCTTTTTCAAACACTAACTGCAGCTTGAGCGAGTCGGGGGTGATTCCTTCGGTCTCGATATTGTTAGAGGGAAACATCTGGGCGACGAAGTCGGAGCGCAGGGTGCCGAATTCTTTGGCGTGGATGGCGCCGAGGAGCTGGGTGGTGGTGCGACTCTGCACGGGGCCGCTAACCATTGACTCGGTCGACACGGTAAAGGTCGAGTCGATGAGCACTTCCACCTTATTAGAGACGAGCGACGACCCCGGGTCTGAAACCGAGACGCTGTCGCTCTGACAGGAGCTGACGCCAAGGGCCATGGCGGCGCCGCAGGCAAGGGTCAGAATCAGTTTTTTCATTTTGCGGGATTCAGAAGAGAGGCATAAAATTCGGCGTAGGAGGCTTTGGCGGCTTCCGGTTCGCCGGGATATTCAAGGAAGGGCTTGCCCGTGGCCTTGGCATATTCAATCAGCTCGGGGTCAACCGTGGGCGAGCCTTGGATGATGGCGTCGGCAAAGTCCATGGCGAGCTTATTGAGAATCTTATGGTCGGGCTCGACGTTTTTCAGCGAGCTGACATAGCGGGCGGTGATTCCGTCGGCCTTGAGCTTCTTAATAAGGTCGGCGTTGAAGTTCTGGGGGAGGGTTGCAGCGTCGTCAAAAAGGGTATAGACGATTTTCGCCTTTTTAAAGGCGGGGTCGTCGTTATAAACGCGCTTCAGATAGATGGGCATGAGCGAGGTGATCCAGCCGGTGCACTGAATAATCACGGGGTCCCAACGCAGTTTCTTGACGGTTTCGGCCACGCCGCGCACGAAGAAGATGGCGCGCTCGTCGTTTTCGTCGGCGGCGCTGACCGTCTCGAGGTCGGCCGACGGGTGGCGATTGAAGTAGTCGTCGTTGTCAATAAAGTAGACCTGGGTGCGCGAAGACTGAATCGTGGCCACTTTGATGACCAGCGGATGGTCCGTATCGTCAATGATGATGT
>CAZLMV010000118.1:0-6737 GCA_964560625.1 uncultured Bacteroides sp.
ACAAATGGATGGAGGAGAATATGTTTGAGAAATATCCCCTCGGCGAACTCAAAAACACCGTAAATCCCCAATGAAACACGAAATTATAATAGCCGGATTTGGCGGCCAGGGCGTCCTCTCCATGGGCAAAATTCTTGCCTACGCGGGCCTTTTGGACGGCAAAGAAGTGACCTGGATGCCCGCCTACGGCCCCGAGCAGCGCGGCGGCACGGCAAATGTCACCGTGATCCTGTCAGACGACATGATTTCTTCGCCCGTGCTTGATGTTTACGACGTGGCCGTGATTCTCAATCAGCAGAGCCTCGACAAGTTTGAAAGCCGCGTGAAGCCCGGCGGACTGCTGATTTTTGACCCCTATGGCATCCACCGCCAGCCCGCGCGCACCGACATCCGCATTGCCGAAGTGAATGCCACCGAAGCCGCCATTGAGTCCGGTAACCCCAAGACTTACAATATGTTGCTGCTCGGCGCGCTGTTGAAACTCGTCCCCATGGTGCCCATCGATGCCGTGATTAAAGGACTCGAAAAGACCCTCCCTCCCCGTCATCATAATTTGATTCCGCTCAATCGCGAGGCCATAATCCGCGGCGAGCAATTAGTTGAAAACGTATGACCGAAGAAGAAAAAAAACAGCTGACGGCCGACGCTGACGGCCTGCTCACCTACGAGTATATCGCCAACCATATCGGCACGGAAGACCTTGACATTCAATGGCTTGTTGACAACATGGAGCGCGTCGATTCCCGCGGCCAATTCACGGCCTCTGCCGCCCGTTATCTCAACGCCATCGATGCCGAGCTCTATAGCGGCGAGATCTCCGACCTGATTGCCGCCACCATTGATAAGGACCGCGAGCACCGCTATTTGCCCACGCTGCTCACCTCAATCTATGGCGACGATTGCGAGCTTCGCGCCGCCGAGCTTTCACTCTCTGATAATAATTTCCGCCGCATCTACAAGCGGCTTCACCCAACTTCTGCCTTATGAACAAAATTTTCATCTCCATGGCCTGCGCCCTCGGGCTCCTCTCATGCTCCGCAAAGGCCTCCGAACAATCAACTGAAAACCCCACTGACCAAAATTCTGACCCCACTATGACCCAAAAAGAAGAAGCTCCCAAGGCCGGACCTGACAAGAAAGTCATCATCTCCACCACCGAGGGCGACATCGAAGTGCTCCTCTATGGCGACACCCCCAAACATCAGGCTAACTTCCTGAAACTCGCCAAGGAAGGTTACTATGACGGCACTCTGTTCCACCGCGTAATTAACGAATTCATGGTGCAGGCCGGCGACCCCGACAGCAAAACCGCGCAAGCCGGCCAGCACTTAGGCCAGGGCGGCCCCGGCTATCAGATCGACGCCGAATTTGTCTATCCCAAGCATTTCCATAAATATGGCGCATTGGCCGCCGCGCGCACCGGCGACCAGATGAACCCCGAGCGCAAGAGCTCCGGCTCGCAGTTCTACATCGTCACCGGCAAGAAATACTCCGAAGGCGAGCTCGGCCAGATTGACAACTATCTGAAAAACAGCGCCATGCAGAGCCGCTTCATGGAACTCGTGCAAGCCCACCAAAACGAAATCCGCACCATGCAGCAACAGGGCGACCAGGCCGGTCTGCAAAAACTTCAGGACCAGCTCGTTAGCCAGGTTGAATCTGAAATGGACGGCAAAGGTGGCCTCACCGAAGAACAGAAGCAGGCTTACACCACCGTTGGCGGCACGCCGCATCTCGACGGCCAATACACCGTGTTTGGCGAAGTCATCAAAGGCATGGACGTCGTTGAGAAGATCCAAAAGGCTGATACCGACGGTGCTGACCGACCCAAGCAAGACATCAAAATCACCGGCATGAAGGTGGTTGACTGATGCTAATCTCCATTGTCATACCTATTTACAACGTTGAGGCATACCTTCGGGAATGCCTCAACTCGGTTATGGCGCAAACCTGCCCGGACTGGGAATGTATCCTGATTGACGATGCGTCGACCGACGGCTCCCGCGCCATTGCCGCCGAATTTTGCGCCGCCGACCCGCGCTTTCGCCTGATTTGCCATCCTGAAAACCGAGGCCTTTCCGAGGCGCGCAACAGTGGCCTCGATGCAGCCCATGGCGATTACGTAGCCTTCATTGACTCAGACGATTACGTCACCCCTGATTTTTTAGAGGGGTGCGTAAAAAATATTCGCGATGCCGACATTGTGGTTGCAGGTACTATTGGTTGCAAATGTAGTGAGGCAACATATTCTGGCCGAGAAGCATTGCTTCGGATGCTCTATCAGAATTCGGAGCTTACTTCCTCCGCATGGGGTAGACTGTATAATATCCATCTTTTTGATTCACTGCGATTTACTCCGGGTAGGACTTATGAGGATTTAGATCTGATTGACCGATTGACCCTTCGCGCCTCTAAGGTGAAATGTATCGCCCGGCCTGCGTATTTCTATCGCCAGCGTCCGGGGAGCATCCTTCATACTTGGAATCGCAAACGCCTTGATGTACTGACAATTACCGAAGAAATCGAAAACCGCCTCCAGGCTGATCCGGAGCTCGTTCGCGCCGCCCGCGCCCGACGCTTTGCCGCTAATTTCAATATTTTCCTCCTGCTCCGCAAAAACGGGCAGAAAAATTCGCCGGAGGCCCGCGCTTGTCGCGCTCAGTTGCACCGTCTGCGCCGCGGAGTCCTTTTTGACCGCCGGGCTCGACTAAAAGACAGGGTAGGGGCCTTGGCCGCATATTTTATATAATTTTTTCATATTTCGCGGATTTTTCGTATATTTGCGCCATAAATAACCACGTTTTCAACAAATTCACACATTAACTTTTATGGCTAAGCTACGAAAAATTTCGCTTATGCTGCTTGCGGGAGTCTCCCTCGGAGTGCTGCCCGGCTGCGTTGACAAAAGCTTTGACCTCGACAATTTTGACGACACTGCGCGTCTGGATGTCAAAGACTTAACCCTCCCTCTTGAATTCACCGGTGCCGTCACGTTCAAAGACGTCGTGGGCGACCTTGAGGCCGAAAATGACCTCGTTCATGTCGATGCCAACGGCAATTACGTCCTGATTCAGGGCGACGACTTTGAGTCAGATGAAATCTATATCAACCCCATCGTTGCCGCGCCTGATGTTGCGGCCTTTAAAAATGAGCCGCCGTTGGAAGTCCCCGTGGTGGCCAACGTGCCGGTTGATTTGACCGCCCTCAATGTCGGCGACCACGTGATTTTCCCCTTCAATTTTGACTTTGACTTGGTGGATAATTACATTCGCGACATCACCTTTGCCAAGGTCGAATCAAGCATTGACTTCACCGTAGAAACCGGCGTAAATTGCACGATTTCAGACCTTTCCTTTGCTATTCCCGAGGGCATGAACGGCTATGTTGAATCGAATTTCACCAGCCATTTTGACTACGCCACCGGCACCATCACCTTCGATAAGGTCCAAATCAGCGCCTCAGCCCCCTTCCGCTTCCAATTCCACGTGACGGAGCTCGACGTCAAAAGAGCCGGCGGCAAATTCACTTACGGCGGCAATGGCGAGCACGGCGTGTTCCATCTCGAAAACCGAATCAAACTCGTTGGCGGCAAGCTGATGGCCACTCAGAGCGGCAAAGCCGACTTGGTTGCCTCTTTCAGCCTCCAACCCATTGATATCAAGACCGTTTCAGGCAGCATCACCTATCGCCTCGACGACATTGACCAGGCTGCCGACATCTACGACCTGCTCCCCGAAATTCTGCGCGACCCGCAGACGGAGCTCGCCCTCGTTGACCCTCAGCTCTACATTGAGGTGGAAAATCCCTTCGCCAAATATGGCTGCTCAGCCCACACTAACGTGACCCTAAAACAGAGCCGCGACAACGCTAACGACTACATTCTCAGCGGCGACGGCCCCAAGAGCGTCATCTCCGTGACCACCGCCCGGCCTGTCAATATCGACGCCCCGGCCGATTGGACCGGCGAAACCCACACCGAGCGTTTCGTCTTCTCTAACACTGACAAACCCTCGTTTATCTACGGTGAATTCTCCGGCGCTCAGCCCGTCAAACTTCCCGGCCTCGGCTATATTATCTATGGCAAGGGCCTCCCCACGAGCCTCGATTTCATCATCACTGACCCCGTTATTGACAGCAACGAGGTTCATGACTTCCCCATTGGCCAATCCGTGGGCCGCGTGACCGGCCGCTACTGCTTCTATGCGCCGCTCGACTTTGCCAACGGCTCGCAAGTGGTTTACACTCAGGAGCAAACCGGCTGGGATATTACCGACCTGATAATCACTAAATTCCAGATCGCCACTACGGTCACTTCCTCCGTGCCCGTCGACGTGATCCTCTCAGCCTATCCCATTGTGCGTGACGAAAAAGGCAACGAAGTCGTTGACCGCTCCGTCAAAGTAACCTCCACCGTCATTGAGGCCAATGCCAAAGATAAACCCGTGGTAATCAAGATGGAAGGCGGCGAAGTCAGAGACCTCCGTGGCATGCAATACACCGTCACCCTCAAGGCCGACGGCCAGGGCGGCTCCATCGGCGAAAACATCGCCTTAGACATGGAAAAAGTGCGCGTAACCGTCAGCGGATATTATGACTTCGAAGACGATGACGATGACGACGACGATGACGACGACTACGACTACGAATATTATAACTAACCCCTTCATCAATAACCAATTATGAAACTTCACATTAAACAGTATATTGCTGCCGGGGTTATTGCCATGACCTCGCTTGCCGCCGCTGCCCAGTCGCGCTCGGCCTACTTCCTTGACAATTACGTCTATGGATATCAACATAACCCCGCCATGGCCCGCGAAGGCGCCAAGGGTGACGTGGCCTTCCCCGGCTTCGGCAACCTCAACATCGGCGTGCGCTCCAACGTTGGCCTCCGCGACTTTGTCTTCAAGACCTCCGAGGGAAAATACACCTCCTTTATGAACCCCTCCGTCAGCGCCTCCAAATTTATGCGCGGAATCCATAAACATAACCGCATTGGCTTCGAAATGCGCGAACAGATTATCGGCTTCGGATTCAGCGGCATTGGCGGTTATAACCACGTGAGCATCAACGCCGTGGCCGACGTTCAGGGTCGCATCCCCGGCTCAATTTTCTCCTTCCTCAAAGAGGGCGTGACCAACAAGACCTACGACATTGGCCGCGTCGACCTCAATGCCCGCGCCTACACTGAAATCGCCCTTAACCACTCCCATTCGCTGGAACATATCCTTCCCGGACTCCGCGTGGGCGGCACCTTCAAGTTCCTCATCGGTTTAGGCAATGCTGACATCAACATGGACCGCGCCGACTTGATTTTGGGCCAAGACGCATGGCGCGCCGTCACCAACGGCACAGCCTATTTCAACGTCGGCGGACTCAAATGCAAGACGAACCACGACGGCAACTTCGACGGCCTCGAAATGGACTCCTATAAGGTCAGCGGCTACGGCATGGCCATCGACCTCGGCGCAACCTATCGCCTCAACCAAGACTGGGACTTCGCTTTGGCTTTCAATGACTTAGGCTTCATCAACTGGAACACCAACGTGCGCTTCGGCACCTTTGGCGAACACACCTTCTCCACCGCCGACTATAAGATCGATCCCGACAACTTCGAAGACTCGTTCGACGCCATGACCGACGCCCTCGAGGACCTCTACGAACTCAAGGTCAAGGACTCCGACGGCTCCCGCTGCCGCGCCATTGCCGGCACCATGAAAGCCTCCGCGCGCTACACGCTCCCCCAGTATCGCCGCCTGACCTTCGGCCTGCTTAACACCACCCACATGCAGTCGCGCTACGCCTGGACCGAGTTCCGCCTCAGCGCCAACGTCACCCCCGTTGACTGGCTCGGCCTCAGCTGCAGCTACGGCCTCGGCACCTTCGGCTCCTCCTTCGGCTGGATGCTCAACATTGCCCCCAATGGCTTCAACTTCTTCGTCGGCATGGACCACACCCTGGGCCGCTTCACCAAGCAATACGTCCCCATCAACTTCAACGCTCAACTGAGCCTCGGCCTCAACTTCCCCTTCTAATTCCCTCCCCGCCGCCCTCCGTGCGCTTATAAGAGCGCGCGCGGAGGGCGGCGGGGAGTGTTAAAGAATGTGAAAAATTTTTGTGGGTGGGGGTTTTTTCGTAACTTTGCAGCATCAGCAACGGAGGGGGCTACGGCTTCTTCCTTCGTTTTTTATAATAAACCAATGATTGATAAGAGTTTAATAGAGCAAATTGTGGCTGACGGGCTGAAGGACACGGATATGTTTCCGGTGGAAATCAGCGTGAGCCCGGATAATAGAATCGTCGTGGAGGTAGACTCAATGACGGCGGTTGATATTGATTCGTGTGTGGCTTTGAATCGGGCCATTGAGCAGGCTTTGGACCGCGATAAGGAGGATTTTGAGCTCGAAGTGGGGTCGGCAGGCCTTACTTCGCCGTTTAAAGTGAAGCAGCAGTTTGACAAGAACATTGGCAATGAAGTGGAGGTGCTGACGCGCGACGGCCTGAAGTTTACCGGCACGTTGGTTGAGACCACCGAGGAGGGTTTCACCGTGGAGGTGGCCCGCAAGGTCAAGCATGAAGGCGCCAAGCGTCCGGTCATCGAGATGCAGCCGGAGACTTTGGCCTATGGCGACGCCAAGACAGTTAAATACGTAATAAATTTTAAGTAACCCATACGACATAAAAAATGGCAAAGAAAACGGAAAACACTAATATGGTGGAGCGTTTCGATGAGTTTA
>CAZLMV010000119.1:0-6727 GCA_964560625.1 uncultured Bacteroides sp.
TTGAGCGGTCAGAGGAGCGCCAGGTCACGGTCTTGTCCGTGGCATTTTCGGGGAGAATAGTGGCCACGAGGGTTTCTTCGTCACCCACGGTCATGGTCATGCTCTCCTTGATGGAGATGCTTTCGACTTGGATGGGGATGACGTTGACCGTGCAGAAGGATTGCACGCCGTTGGTGGCGGCGATGGTGATGGTGGTGGTTCCGATTTTGAGGGCCGTGACGATGGCTTTGTTGTCGCCTTCGGGGTCTACGGAGGCGATTTCAGCGTCGGCGATGCTCCAGGTCAGGGTCTTGTCGGTGGCGTCGTCGGGGATGACGATGGCGGTGAGGTCGGTGACATCGCCAACGTGCATGGTCAGGTCAGTGTTGGTCAGCGAGATGCGCTCCACGGGGACTTCGCCCTTGCTGACGATGACGGTGCATTGGGCGGTGAGGCCATTGGAGGTGGACGCATATATAATAGTGGTGCCGACACCCGTGGCGGTCACTTTGCCGTCGGCGTCAACCGTAGCAATGGCGGTGTCGGCCGATTTCCAGGTCACGGTCTTGTCCGTGGCGTCGTCGGGGGTGATGGTTGCGATGAGGGTTTCTTCGTCGGCAATGATCATCTCGAGGAGGTCCTTGTTGAGGGTGATTCCTTCGACGGCGATGATGCGGGGGATGACGGTGACGACGCAAGTGGCTTGCAGGCCGTTGTGGGTGGTGGCGGTGACGGAGGTGACGCCCGGCTTGAGGGCGTTGATGATCACTTTATTGTCGGCCTGCGGGTCAACGGAGGCAACGTCGGGGCTGGAGGAGCTCCAGGTCACTGACGGGTCGGTGGTGTCGACGGGGAGCACGATGGCGAGGAGGTCAGTGACATCGCCCTCGGTCAGGGTCAGCGTATAGTTGCTCAGGGCGACGGAGGCGGCGTCGATAACCTTGGGGGTGACGGTCACGTGGCAGCGCTCGGTCAGGCCGTTGGACGACGACGCATATATTATACATTCGCCGCCGGCAATGGCCGTCACCAAGCCGTTGGCGTCAACCGTGGCGATGGCGGGGTTGGAGGATTCCCAGGTTATGGTCTTGTCGGTGGCATTTTCGGGGGTGACGGTGGCCGTTAGTTGGTAGGTGTCGTCTTCAATGAGGTTGAGGTAGGAGTCGCTGATAACCAAGCCTGTTACCTCATAGATCAGCGGCTCGACGATGACTTTACATGTGGCCGTGACGTCGGGGTCAGAGACGGAGGTGCACGTGATAATGGTGGTGCCTCCGGCGACGCCCGTGACGTTGCCGTAAGCGTCAACCGAGGCGATTGAGGGGTCGGCAGAGGTCCAGGTCACGGACTTGTCAGTGGCATTGGCCGGGTAGACGATTTCATTGATGTCGGAGCTTTCGCCTTCTTTCAACAAGAGCTCGGTGTTGGTGAGCGAAATGGCGGTGACCGGCGTGCGCACCACGGTGATTTTACACTCGGCGGAGGCGGGGCCGCAGGAGGCGGTGATCATCACCTCGCCAAGGTTCACGGCCGTGACCACGCCGTAAGCGTCGACCGTGGCTATCGACTCGTCGGCCGACTGCCAGGTGACGGTCTTGTCCGTGGTGTCGTCGGGATAAACCGTCGGAGTCAGGGTGACGGTCTCACCGACTCTCAGCTCGGCGCCGGTGACGTCAAGGTCAACGCGCGAGGCGGGAGTAGGAATCACAACGACCTTACATCCGGCAGAGTAGTCGCCACACGTAACCGTCACGACGGCTTCGCCCAACGCTACGGCCACGATGTTGCCGTTTTGGTCAACCGTCACGATGCTTTCGTTGCTCGACCTCCAGGTGACGGTCTTGTCCGTGGCATCCTCGGGGATGACCGTCTCGGTCAGCTTGTCGGTTTCGCCGACATACTTGGTAATGAGGTCCTTATCAAGGAGGATTCCCGTGGGAGAGATGATGACGGTGACCTTACAGATGGCCGTCACGTTGCCGCAGGTTGCCGTAATCACGGTTTCGCCAGCATTCAGGGCCGTTACGACGCCGTTGGTCACCGTGGCAATCTCTTCATTGCTTGAGGTCCAGATGGTTTCGTCGGAAGTGTAAATCGGGTCAACCGTGGCGGCGATGGTCGAGGTGGTGCCCCTCTCCATGGTCATCTCTGACTTGTCGAGGATGATGGAGACGGCGGGGATCAACACGGTGACTTCGCAGGTGGCCGTCTTGCCGTTGACCGACGTGGCGGTGATGGTGGCCACGCCTTTATATATTGCGGTGACCAGGCCGTTTTCGTCAACCGTGGCAATCGACGGATTGGAGGAGCTCCAGGTGATGTCTGCATCGGCCGGCGTCACGTCAAGATTCAGCTGCAAGGTCTCCCCGGCCAAGAGTTCGGCCGTTTCGGGAGTGACGGCAAGGCTTTCGGCGGGAGTGGGAACCACCGAAACGCGACATTCGGCGCTGTGGACCTGACACGATGCCGTCACGATGGTTTCGCCGAGGGCGACGGCCGTGATTACGCCGTTTTCATCCACCGTTGCAATCGTCGGGTCGGCCGACGTCCATTTCACCGTCTTGTCGGCAGCATCTTCGGGGAGCACCGTGGCCGTGATCGTGGCCGTGCGGTTAACCCAAAGTTCCACGAAAGTGGGATCAATCGTCAGGCTCTCAACCGTAATCGGAACGACGGTAATGACGTATGTCTGAACCACTTCGCCCGTCAGAGTGGGCACCGTGGCCGAGATGGTGGTCTGGCCCAACGCCAAGGGCATTACATTGCCGAACTCGTCGATGGTAGCCACCGATTCGTCGCTTGACGACCATTTGAATTGGTCCGTAAAGATCTTGCTGGCATCCTCGGGGTAAATGGTCGCTTCCATCGTTATCGGATGGGCTATATAAAGATCGCCAACCGGCGCAATATCAATGCGTTGCGGCGAAGTGACGACGGTTACTTGCGATGTCGACGTAAACTCGCCGTCCTCTACGGTGATGACCGCGTCGCCATCGCTCACGGCGGTGATTCCGGCCGTTTCTCCCTTGACCGGATCAATGTCGCCGATGGTGGCCACGGCGCCGTCGCTCGTGCTCCACTTGATGTTCACTCCGGAGGCCGTGGGCGGCAGAATATTCACGGTGAAAGTCTCCGTTGAGCCCTTCTCCATGGTGATGCTCTCCGGAACCAACTTCAGCCCCTCCAAGGGGGTTGAAACATCCACATCACAGGTGGCCGTCTTGCCGTTGATGGTCGTCGCGGTAATCACTGTTGTTCCTTCGTCGGCCACGGCAGCAACAACGCCCGTGGCGGTTACGGAGGCAACATCCTCGTCGGCCGAGATCCAAGTAACGTCCCTCACTAATGCTTCACAATCAGGCTCATAGATCACCGTGAGATTCGCAGTGTCTGACCCGTCGATGCCCCTCAAAAGGCTAACCTGGTCAGGTGACAGCGTTATTGAAACCGGAAGCACGCCGATGAATGCCGACGTATTCGTCAGGTTGACATCCCGGTCATTTTTATCCACAAATTTGATGTCGGTAAGCTTCACCGTGCCGCCGCGGAAACTCTCCGAGGCGTCCACGCGGATGGTAACCACCGTGCCCCCCGTGCCCTGAATGGCCGGCTGTGGGCTTGCAAATGAAAAAACTCCAAGATGAAGAACCCCGGAAACCATGTTCGTCACACACTGATACGAACCGTCACATCGCTCCGCATTCAGCGTGATGTCAAGTTTCCCGGTGTCATTCTTGGCAAACGACAGACCCGAAGGAAGGGTCACATTTGCCTGAAAACCATAAAAATCCGCCGCATTATCCAGCACGAACTCTATGCTCTCGGAAGTTCCCGGCTCAATGTTGATGGCCTTAGGATAAAACCGGTTTTGCGAAAACAGCGGCGTGGCTGACAAAAGCATCAGCACGGGCATCAATGTGAGAATACTTAAGAGTCTGCCCATTTTCGGGACGACTGACTCTCCTTTTGCTGCTGACATTGGGAGAAATGACAGTAGTTTTTTCATATGCTATTTGGTTTATTATTTTACAACGTGATACATAACATTCCTTAAAAGGAATACTATTCAAGATGCAAAATTAAAAAAAAAATCCCACCCCCGCAACCCCTCCCCCCATTTTTTCTCCGTAAAATTCACTCCGACACCCCCTTATCCACAATTTCACTATCGGCTCAATCACGTTTTGAGGACGAAAAGTGTTAGAATAATCACGTTTTTGGGACGAAAAGTGTGAAAGGCGGGGTCGGGGGGATGGCGAAAAGGCGGGGGAATTTGCGTATGTGGGAAGTATTTTTTATCTTTGCAGGGTAAATCTAATCATCATTTTCATGCGTAAATCACTTTTTTTGACGAGTTTGGCCCTGGTGGCGGCCCTCCCTGCCGTGGGCCGCTCGCTGAGCCCCGAGGAGGCGCTGAATCGCGCCCTGCCCCAGGTGAGGAAAATCTCGCCCCGCGCCCGAGTTGCAAGCTCCGGCGCCGATGTCGCCCCGGTGTTGACAATGCCCGGCGTTTATGTGTTTAATCAGGCCGATGGCGGCGCTCTTATCGTCTCGGCCGACGACGTTGCCGCCCCCGTGTTGGGCTATACCGATGCGCCGTTGGTGGCCGAAAATCTCCCCGAAAATTTCATCGGGTGGCTCGAGTCTCTGAGCAATCAAATCGAGTTGGCCTCCGAAGCCGGAGTCGAAGCCTATACGTCTGCCCGACAGGGAGATATGGCCCCGATTGAGCCGCTGATGTCTACCAAGTGGGACCAGACGTCGCCCTTCAATAATGACACCCCGAACCACTGGCCCACGGGCTGCGTCGCCACGGCAATGGCCCAGGTCATGAAATATCACAACTGGCCCGCGCAGGCCGCCGACAATGCCGTGTTCTCCTACGTCAACTCCGGCACGACCCTCAGCGCCAATTTCAGCAACTACGCCTTCGCCTGGGACGACATGCTCGACTCCTATCAGCAGGGCTACACCCCCGAGCAGGCCTCGGCCGTGGCCAAACTCATGCAGGCTTGCGGCTACTCAGTGCAGATGAAATATGCCTCCGTCGCCTCGGGTGCCGTCAACCAAATCGCCGGCGCCGCCTTGGCCAACTACTTCAAATATGACCAAGGACTCCACAACGAGCCGCGCGAGGCCTATACCACTGCCGACTGGGAATCAATGCTTTACGAGAACCTTCGCGACTGTGGCCCCGTCATCTACTGGGGCGGCATCCACTGCTTCGTCTGCGACGGATACCAAGGCGACGGCTACTTCCACTTCAACTGGGGCTGGGCCGGCAGCGGCGACGGTTACTTCCTCATCGACGCCCTCAACCCCAAAACCGTAGGCACCGGAGGCAACGCCGCGGGCTACAACAGCGAACAAGGCGCCCTCTTCGGCATCAAACCCGCCGGCGCCACCCCCTCCCCCCGCCACTACACATTCTACCACTCCTTAGAAATCAGCTCAGTAGAGACTCTCAGTAACAATCTCAGTATGAAAAGTAATTTCATCAATTACTCGCCTTTTGACGTTACTGCAGAAAACATTTACCAAATCTACAACGAAGACGGCTCGGAATACATTGCCTCCGTTCCTTGCAATCCCTCGTCGTCCCTCTACCAGACAATGCTGAGCCACACTCTATTCAGTGGAACCATCCCCGGCACCTACGTCTCCAATCCGGTCAAGATTGACGCCGGGACTTATCGCATCTATCCCGCGGTTAAAGTTGACGGCACGGAATATGTGTTCAAATGTCCGCCCTCCGTCCCCGAATATGTCATCTATACCCGCGAAAAACAAGGCAGCAGCTTTGTAAACTCCGCGAAACTTCCCGATGTTGGCCAAAAAGTGATCCGTGACCTCTCAACCAACGGCGATTTCTACATTGGCCAAACACAAATAAAAATAACCGGCATCGCCGAATTTACCGGCGACGCAACTGCCTCAATGAACGTCACCTGCCGTCTACTCTCCCCCACCGACAACTCTCAAGTAGCCATAGGCGACAATTTCACCATCCAATTTACCCCCAACGGAGGAACCCCCTTTGAGGCCTTATGCGCATGGTTCAACACCTGGGACATCGACCCCGGCGAATACATCTTTGCACTCTCATACACAAACACCGTGGTCAGCACCTCTGAATACTTCAACATTGCAACATGCCCCGTCAAAGTCAATGCCTACACCATGAAATCATCCTACAAGGCAACTGACTTCAGCGTAGACAAACCCGCCGCCGTTGACCCCGACGACATCAAACTCTCCGTTGCCATTGAAGCCGTCGAAGGCTACGCCAACGAAGCCCTCCTATTCCGAATCTTCGACTTCGAAAACGGCACCGTCTGGGAAGGTCAATACCCCCTCTACGTAACCGCCCCCGGCTCAACCGTTGTCAACGCCACGGCCAAACTCCCCGATGCTATTCCCGGCGCAACATACTCCGCCAAAGTCCTCCGCCAAGACAAAGGCACCTGGGTTGACTTAGCAGGCCCCGTCGACTTCATAATCGCCAAAAAGAACGAAGGCACCACCGCCCTGACCGAAGTCCGACTCTCCGCCGACAAGGCCACAATCACCACCCCTGACCCCATTACCGCAATCACCATCCACAACCTCCAAGGCCAACAAATCAACGCCCCCATCCAAATCAGCGCCAACACCGCCCAAATCACCCTCACCCCCGGACTCTACATCTGCACAATCCAAACCCCCTCCAC
This sequence comes from uncultured Bacteroides sp., assembly GCA_964560625.1. GTDB lineage: Bacteria > Bacteroidota > Bacteroidia > Bacteroidales > Muribaculaceae > UBA3263. The sequence continues at coordinate 6,690 of CAZLMV010000119.1, forward strand.
CACCCAAACCCTCAAACTCCACCTCAACTAATCCCCCC
>CAZLMV010000120.1:0-6723 GCA_964560625.1 uncultured Bacteroides sp.
CGCGACGGCATGACTTTAATGAGATACAATGGAACAAGATCAACTACTCAAAACCATATCTAAAGAAGAATTAGGCGCCCTCAAGGCCGAGCATTTCACCGGTCGCATAGTCCTTGTGCAATCTCAATCCATGGCCGAAAAAGCCATGCGCTTCCTCCTTGACCAGCCCATCGTCGGGTTCGACACGGAGACGCGACCTTCATTCAAAAAGGGCCAGCTCCATAAAGTGGCGCTGATTCAGCTCTCCACCCCCGACACTTGCTTCCTGATTCGCCTCAATATGCTTGGAATCTTCCCGCTGATGAAGGAATTCCTTGAAAGCGAGTCGGTTAAGAAAATCGGTCTCTCCACCAAGGATGATTTCACCGCTCTCAATCGCTTGGCCCATGTGGAACCCAAAGGATTCATCGAACTCCAGAAGATGGTGAAAACCCACGGCATAGGCGAGGCGAGTCTTACAAAAATATACGCTCTCCTCTTCGGAAAGCGTATATCGAAAGCCCAACGGCTCACTAATTGGGAGGCCACGGAACTCACTGAGGCTCAGCAGCGTTACGCCGCCCTTGACGCCTGGGCCTGCCTGAAGATTTACGATAAACTCATCAATTCGTAAATCTTGGCCGTGGCCACGGCGTCGAGCGGCACATAGTTGCCGATGATGGCGCCTTTTGCGCGGTGGAGCTTGGTGTTCATCAGGTTGATGTCGGGGTTCTCCACTCCTAATTCCTTCATTGTCAGCGGCATGCCGATTGAGGCGTAGAATTTACGCAGCTCGGCAATTGCTTCCGGAGCGGAATCCACTCCAAAAACTCTGCGCCCGAACTGGATGATTTTGTCGGAGTTATATTGGCTGACATATTCCATCCATGCGGGGAAAACCACCGCCAAGCCGGCGCCGTGAGCCACTCCGTAAAGGGCCGAAATTTCATGCTCCATGGGGTGGCAGGTCCATTCTTCCTGGCGTCCGCAGCCGCAAATGCCGTTGTGAGCCAATGTGCCGGCCCACATGATGTTGGCGCGTGCCTGATAGTTTTTCGGGTCGGCAATCACCTTCGGGGCCTCGTTGATTATCGCGGTGAGCAGCCCTTCGCAGAGGCGGTCGGTGACCTCACAGTCAGGGGTGTTGCTGAAATAGCGCTCCATGATGTGGGCCATCATGTCGGTGATTCCGCAGGCCGTTTGATATTCCGGCAGGGTCTCCGTCAGAGCCGGGTTCATGATGGCAAAACGCGGGCGCAACACGTTGGTTCTCAGCGAAATTTTAATCTCGCCGTCATTCTTGGTGATGACCGAGTTTCCGCTTCCTTCACTTCCGGCGGCTGCAATGGTCAAAATCACGCCTACGGGCAGAGCCTTTTCCATTACGGCTTTCCCGGCAAAGAAATCCCAGAAATCGCCTTCGTAAGGCACTCCGCCGGCAATGGCTTTGGCCGTGTCAATCGCCGAGCCGCCGCCAACGGCCAAAACGGCTTCCAAACCCTCTTGGCGACAGATTTCTATACCTTTATAGACGAGGTCGTCGGTCGGATTGGGCTTCACTCCGCCCAATTCCTTGAAGAAAATTCCGGCGTCGGTGAGCGATTGGCGCATGCGGCCGAGCAATCCGGAGCGCTCCGCCGAGCCTCCGCCATAAACGAGCAGCAGTCGGCTGCCGAGCTTCGATTTTGAGAGTTCGCCGGCGCGCAATTCGGTGTCCGGGCCGAAGACATATTCCGTCGGGGTGCAGTAATCAAATGCTATCATCTTCCTAAACGTTTTCTATTTGTATTATTTTTCTTATTAGTGTTATTTTGGCCGAAGTTGCCGACGAATTCATCTTCTTCCTCTTCATCGTCGACGGTCTGCTCGGGTTCTTCGCCGGGCTTCGGTTTCGGCTTGTTTTTCTTGATGTCGATAGGCTTCTGGGCATCGACGGGCAGGAGCTGGAGGTCCCATGTTTCGGTGCGGTCCCAGTTCTTTTTCAGGGCCAATTTCTTCGGGAAATAGTAAACTTCCTCGGGTTGGCGGTGTTCGGTCAGCGATCCTTCGGTGTATTCGCCGTTGCCGTCCGTGTCGATAAAAAGGCGCGCATAATAAGTGGCCGGGAGCAGGAAGCGGACGTTGGCTTGCGAGCCCATTACGGGCGCCTTGGCCACGGGAGAGTCCTGACTTGACAGCACTTCTACGTAGGCTTGGCCTCCTTCGGGAAGGCCTAAGACGTTGAAAATCAGGTTGGAATATTCCTCCATGTCCCTGACTTTAAAATCCAAGTCAATGGGCCGGTTATAGATGCCATAGGGGTCGGTAATCGCCAGTGAATCAATGTGTAGGCGATACTTCATGCCGGGCGTCCATTGATAATCCAATTGCAAATTCTTGCGCCACGTTGAGTCGGCGTCAACGGGGTGGGGCGCGCCTTCCACCGGGAGCCAGAGCGTGTCAGGCATCATTTCCAAGCGTATGCCCTCCATATTGATGGACTGATAGGGGCGCTCCACGGCGAATTTAAACGGCTGATTGACGTCCTGGGTAGAGTTTTGAGCGGTGATGTTAAGGAACACGTCCGGCTGCATCAGCTTGAAAGTATCGATGGGAATAGTGTCGCTGATGGCGCGGAGGGAGTCGATTTTCTGTTGCAGCGTTTGCGGTTTCTTTATGGCTGAGGCCTTTTTGCCGCGGGTGCCTTTGACGTTAAATTTGAGGGTGTCAGTGTGCCAAACGATGTTTTCAAGCGAGTCTACGCGCCGATATTTGGTCTTGACGAGCAGCGAGTCAGCCGCCACGAGGGCCGAATCCGTGAGCCAATATTGCAGGGTGTCACCCTTGGCTGAGCGGCTCAGAAGCGACACCTCGCTCAAGGGGCGATGAACTGCTTGCGAACCGATGCTGACGATAGTCAACTCCGGCAGCGAGTCCACTGGGCCATTCATCTCTAAGGCCAACACGCGGCGGTCAGTGCGGTTATATTCTTTCAGATATTGAGGCTTGTAATTCTCGTTAAACCAACTCAGCAGCAGGTCGTTAGGTAAGAATTCCGTCACCTCGCGGCCCACGATGGAGTCTGCGCCGTCTGCCGCCCTTAGGGTGTCAGAAATCACCTTTCGTGTGGCCGTCGGGGTGATTGGCTCGCCATAAAAGGCAATGTCTTCGGAGCGGTCCCAGTGGTAGTCGCGATTCACGTCATTCACCGCAAAGAGCTGATAAGTGCCGGGCGCGAGGTTGCGCACGGAGAATTGCCCGTACTGGTTCGTGCGGGTTATGCGGTCAAATTTCAGAGTGCTGATTGCCGAGTCTGCATCCGTGGCATAGACGCCCACCATCATCCCCTGCGCCGGCTCTAAATTATTGGCCTGCAGGACCATACCGGAGATCATTAGGGAGTCTACATAGCCGCCCGTGGAGAATGAATAGCTGAATCCCTCCATCGGGTTGCCTTCGTTGAGGTCATTGATGGCGTCGGTGAAGTCGATGGTGTAAGTCGTGTTGGGGATGAGCGAATCTTTGAGCTCAATGCGGATGCTCTTGCCGTTGGCGCTGATGGCCGGTTGCTGGATCTGCGCCGGCGAGATGGCCACTTTCGTGCCGGGGTCGCTCAGCTGAATGTTCTCATTGAAAGTCAGATGAATAACCTTGCTTTTCACGTCAGTAGCTCCGGGCGCGGGATTGGCATGCATGAACACCGGCGGGTCGACGTCGCGGGGGCCGCCGTCGGGGTGTCCGAGACTTGCACACGCCGCCATCAGCAGGGCGCCGGTCATCAGTAGGGGGATATACTTACTTTTTTTCACGGGTATTTTTCAGAAAGAAATAGAGAAACAGTCCGGCGGCCATGAAGAGCGACGCCGAAAATGAATAGAATATCGATTGGATAGAGAAGCGCAGCAGGTAAGTGGTTGGCAGTCCGATGATTAAATAGCTAAACAGGGCAATCCAGAGCATGGAAGTGACCTTGGAAGTGCCGCGCAGGGAGTTGGCGAAATTGACCTGAGTAGCGTCGCCGAGCTGATAGAGCACCATCGGGGCAATGAGGCTCATGCACATGGCAATGACCTCGGGATCGTTGGTAAACAGCCCGATGAGTGCGCGTCCGCAGAAGATGAACGCCAACGATGCTGCCAAGGCCAAAAGCAGGGTCAGATGATAGCCGCTGAAGCCTATGCGCCTCATTTCGCGACAGTTACCGCGCCCGGCGGCGTTGGCCACGAGCACCGAAGTGGCCGCGCCTAAGCTATAATAGAAGCAGAAGCCGAGAGTGCCGATAGTCACCATGACCTGAAAGGCCGCCAACTCGACCTTGCCGAGCCATCCGGCCATGACAGCCGCGCCGGAAAATGCCGCCGTTTCAAATAGCAGCTGCATTGACACGGGAAATGAAGTGTAGGCAATCTGCCGCAGCACACCCTTGCTCATGTGGGTTTCCTTGAAGCCCTGAAGCACTTCCTTATATCGCTTGCTGACAATGAAATAGACGCCTAACAGCACGGGGCAGAGCACTCGCGAAAGCAGCGTCGAGATGCCTGCGCCGGTTAGTCCTAATTCCGGCAAGCCGCAATGACCATAGATGAGCAGATAGTTGCCAAGGATATTCACCGCGTTGCCCACAAGGATGATCCACATGGGCACACTGGTGTTTTTCATGCCGTAAGCCCCCTGCGACAGCGCATTAAACAGCGCCACGGGCACTATTCCCGCCAAGGCTAAGAGGAAATAAGGCCGAATCAGCGGCAGCAGCTCCTCGGGCTGGCCAATCAGGTGAAGATTCACGTAAAGAATCGACATCAGGCCTACTATCAGCAGCGCATAAAACGCGTTGAGCACCAAGCCGTTGCGCATCAGTTCGCCTATCTTGCGGAGCTTGCCGGTAGAGAACAGCGCGCCCACAAGTGGCGTCAACCCGAATGTGAACCCTAAGCAGGCCATCATGGCCATGTTAAACACATTATTGACAAATGAAGCTGAGGCCAATGCCTCCGTGGAGTATTGGCCGACCATGATATTATCGGCAAAAGCCATGATAATCATGCCCGCCTGACCCGCGATGATCGGGAGGCCAAGCTTGATTATCTGCTTATAGTGTTCCTTGTTCAACTTCAATGCAAATGCGTTCAATGATTGCGTCGTTTTCGTCCTTTTTAGGATTATACTGGCCCTTTAGGCTGACGCCAAACATCTTGCCGAAGGCTTGCCAAAACCCTGCGCGAAATGACCCCAAGAAGGCCTTGATAATGTCGTAGCTGCTTTGATTCGTTTCGCGCTGAATCAGTTTGACAAGCACCTTTGCCTGGCCTTTGGTGAACTTTTTCAGTTCCGGTTTATATTGGTCAAACACTGCTTTTTCCATCTCTTTAAGGTGCTGTTCGCGCGCCTTGGTGTCAGGGAGTGTTTCAATATATTCGTAGGTTTCGGTCAGGGTTCGGCAGATGAGTTTGGCATAGGGGAGTGCCTTTTTGACGTCGCGCACCGTGCGCCAGTAATATTCCTCTTGCTTCTTATTTTTGAATTTCAGTTCGGGAAAAACCGTTATGGGTCTGAGAATTACATGATAGAGTGTGTCGCCCGTGGCGTCGTCAATGTCGATGAATTGCTCTTGCACGTATCGGGGTTTCACGGCAAGCTCCCTCTCTTGGGCGTAGGAGCTGAGGGCGGAGATTGCTGCGCATATAAAGGTCAGATATATAACGGTTAGTCGAGTCATTTTTTAGGCGGATAGTCAATCGTGTAGTGCAACCCGCGCGATTCTTTCCGCTCTTTGGCCTGACGCATAATCAGATAACCGACATTGATAATGTTGCGCAATTCGCAGATGGCGCGTGAGGCGCGCGAACTTTTGAAGAGCTTTTCGGTTTCCTCATAGAGGATGTCAAGGCGATTCCAGGCGCGGTCGAGGCGCAAGTTGCTTCTTACTATACCAACGTAAGTGGCCATAATTTGGTTTACTTCCTTGATACTTTGAGTGATCAGGACCATCTCCTCGGGGTGTTGGGTTCCTTCGTCGTTCCAGTCGGGCACGTCGTCACGGAAGCTCAGGTTGGGCAGCTCCTTGCGGGCATGTTGAGCGGCCGCATCGGCATAAACCACGGCCTCAATCAGCGAGTTAGAGGCCAAGCGGTTGCCGCCGTGGAGGCCCGTGCAGCTACATTCGCCCACGGCATAAAGACGCTTGATGCTCGATTCGGCATTGCCATCCACTTCGATGCCGCCGCAAAGATAATGAGCGGCCGGCGCCACGGGGATGTAATCTTTGGTGATGTCGATGCCGAGCTCAAGGCAGTGGGCATAGATGTTGGGGAAGTGCTTTTTGGTCTCTTCCGGGTCCTTGTGAGTCACGTCGAGATAGACATGATCGTCGCCATTCTGCTTCATTTCCGAGTCGATGGCGCGGGCCACGATGTCGCGCGGGGCCAAGGAGAGGCGCGGGTCATACTTATGCATGAATTCTTCGCCCTTAAGGTTGCGGAGCACAGCGCCATAGCCTCTCATGGCCTCAGTGATGAGGAAGTTGGGGCGGTCGCCGGGATTATAGAGCGCCGTGGGGTGGAATTGGATGAATTCCATGTCTTTGACGGTTCCTTTGGCGCGATAGACCATGGCGATGCCGTCGCCGGTGGCCACGAGCGGGTTGGTCGTGGTTTGATAGACGGCGCCGACGCCTCCGGTGGCCATGACGGTGATTTTGCTGAGGAATTTGTCCACGCGGTCATTCTTTTCGTCGAGCACGTAGGCACCATAGCAGGTGATGTCGGG
>CAZLMV010000121.1:0-6679 GCA_964560625.1 uncultured Bacteroides sp.
TACCAACTGAGCTATTTTCGCAAGTGTTATTGTTGGTTTTGCGATTGCAAAGTTACGGACTTTTTTTGAATTGACCAAATATTTTAGCAAAAATTTTCAAACTTTTTTATAAGCCACTGAAAATCAGGGTGTAAATATTGGCCTTTTTTTCGGGTCTGCGAGCCGTAGGCCACGGCATGGGCCGCGCAGACGTGGTAACAGCGCAAACAGAAGGCGCAATTGTCGCCCCACTGCGGCAGTCCGTTGGGGCCGGTGGTGATATTTTTGTTGGGGCAGAGCTTGATGCATCGGCCGCATGCTTGGCAGGAGGAAGTGTGGTGAAACTTCCGGGCCTTCATTCCGTGGCGGAAAAATCCGGGGTAGATCACACCGGACTTGAACCCGGGGAAGAGGCCGCGGTGAATGTCGGTGACGATTTCGCCCGATAGAATGACCTGGGCGATATGGTCTACGCGCTCGGCGGCAGCGCGGAGTTTGCGCTCGGTGACGGCCGGCGAATCCACGTTCATAAAGGGGAGGCAGACGTAAGTGTTCGGCATCTGCACGGAGAAGATTGACCCTGCTTGGCCGCCTCGACTTTCGACGAGTTGGCGCCACTGGCGATCGATGTTGCCGGTGTCGTCGCCGCAGGTGCAGACCATGTGGCAGACCATTCCGCTGAGGTCTAACTGCTCGATATGGCGCACCACCACGGGCGGGATTCCCCAGCTATAGACGGGGAAAACCCAGATTTCGGCCGGATAATTCGGCGGCAATTTGAGCTCTAAGCGATTAGCCACGGCGGCGGAATTGCCCATTCCTGAGAAGCAGTGAATCATGACTTTAGTGGATTGTGATTTTGGTGGCTCCGAAGCCATATTCGAGGAACGAGGCGTCTTGGGCCTCACAGCGCGGATACTTCAGGCGCAGGCGGTCAAGGAGGGCTTTGCGGAGCACTCCCTCGCCCTTGCCATGGATGAAAATGACCTCGGCGCCCGGCTTGCGGGCCAATTCCTTCATCTTGCGTTCAAAGATTTCGAGCTGATAGCCAAGGATTTCCGCGGGCTGCATGCCGGCGGTGGTGTCCAAGAGTTCGGATGCATGAAGGTCAATGACTTCCGGCCCCTCGCGGCGATTTTTCTCCGCGGGGATGCTCCGGCGCTTGGCCTCGGGCGCGGCTTCGGCGGGCGCGGTCAGACGGTCATAATCCGTCGGGCGGAAGATTTTTCCGTTGGTCACGATGGGGAGCGTCAGCACGGGCACGGTGGAATAGGCCGTCGGGGTGAAGCAATGTAACTTCGCCAGGCGGCTGACGTCAAAGCGCACCTCCATGCCCATGGGGGGCAGCAGCTCAAAAGGTTCGTCGATTTTCACGGCAAACAGGCGCACGGCGATGTTTTCAAAGCGGTTCAGCTCCGTGGGCAAGAACTCGCCTAAGAACTCCTGCGACGAAGGCTCGGCCACGCCATCGGCCACGAGGCTCCACTCGGAGTCCAAGCGGTCACGCGACATGACGGCATAATGCAGCGAGAAGTTTGAATCGTTGACCAAATAGAAGTCAAACTGGCTGACGGACAGGCGCTTAATCTCCTGCGGCTCAAAAAGCAGGCATACGTTGAACCCGGACGCCTTGGGTCGCGGCGCGGCGGGTTTTGCGGCTTTTTCAACTCGCTCAGCCTTTGGAGCTTCCTTTTCGGGTGCCTTTTCGGCGGCGGGAGCGGCCGAGGGGACCACAACACACTGAGTTAACAACACGGGAGTTTCAAACCCGTCAGAATCAACCACATAAGCGGTTTTGCCGTCGATGCGGGCAATGGTGCCCCCACCGACATCGTTCAAAAATCTAACTACGTCGCCCGGTTTCATGAGAATAAACTACGAAAAGCCTCCTCGACCTTCGAGACCTCCTGGACTTGGATTTTAAACTTGGAGGTGTCGATGCCTTTGAGGTTATGTTTAGGGATAATTATGGTTTCCATGCCGAGTTTTTCGGCCTCGGAGATGCGCTGCTCGATGCGCGACACGGGTCGCAACTCGCCGTTGAGCCCCACCTCGCCGGAGAGGCAGACCGTACGGGGGATGACCATGTCGACATTGCTCGACAAGATGGCGCAGATGACGGCCAAGTCCATTGCGGGGTCGTTGATTTTCATGCCGCCGGCAATGTTTAGGAACACGTCTTTCTGGGCCAATTTGAAGCCCACGCGCTTTTCCAACACGGCCAAGAGCATGTTCATGCGCTTGGAGTCGAAGCCGGTGACGGAACGCTGGGGAGTGCCATAAGCGGCGGTGGAGACCAGCGCCTGCGCCTCAATCAGGAAGGGGCGGGCGCCCTCCATGGTCACTCCGATGGCCGAGCCGGAGAGCTCATTTTCGGAGTTTCCGAGCAGCATTTCCGCGGGGTTCGTGACCTCGCGCAGGCCGCGCTGACACATTTCATAGATGCCGATTTCGGAGGTGGACCCGAAGCGGTTTTTGATGGCGCGGAGGATGCGAAACATGTTGTGGGTGTCGCCCTCAAAGCGCAACACGGCGTCGACGATATGCTCCAAGACTTTCGGCCCGGCGATGCTTCCCTCCTTGGTGATATGGCCGATGAGAATCACGGGGACGCTGCTCTGCTTGGCGTAGCCGAGCAGGCGGGAGGCACACTCGCGCACCTGGCTCACGGAGCCTGCCGACGACTCCAATGCCGGGTCGGCAATGGTCTGGATGGAGTCGATGATGACGAGCCCCGGGCGGATGTTTTCGATGTGGGTAAAGATATTGTCGAGCGAGGTTTCGGTGACGATATAGCAGGTGTCGCTGACGCGGCCTATGCGGTCGGCGCGCATGCGCAGTTGCATGGCGCTCTCCTCGCCGCTGACGTAGAGCACGGTGCGCTTGCGGATGCTCAGGATGTTTTGCAGCACGAGGGTCGACTTGCCGATTCCCGGCTCGCCGCCCACGAGGACCATGGAGCCGGGCACCAGTCCGCCGCCCAACACGCGGTTAAGTTCGCCGCTGGGCAGGGGTATGCGCTGCTCCTGCTCGGTGGTGATTTCGCTGACCAACTGGGGGCGGGAGATGTCGCCGGCGGTCAGCTGGAGGGTGCCTCGCGGGCCTTTAGTGGAGGCCGTGGCAGGGACTTTTTCTTCAACCATGGTGTTCCATTCGCCGCACGCGGGGCATCGGCCCTCCCATTTCGAGGACTCGTTGCCGCAGTTGCTGCAAAACCATGCTGATTTATACTGTTTTTTACCCATAAATGCGTCGGGAAAGTTCTGAGATGATGATTCCGGAAGCCATGGCCACGTTCAGGGACTCGACGGTTTGGCGTCCGGGCGGGAAAGAGGGGATTTTCAGCCGGCAGGAGCACGCGGCGGCCACTTCGGCGGAGATGCCGTTGCCTTCGTTGCCCATGACGATAACGGGGGCGGGGGAGAGGGGCACTTGCGCGCGATAAAGGTCTGAACCATCGAGAAATGTGCCGATAATCGGGCGGTCAGAGATGTCGGCGAGGCAGCCGGCGAGGTCACTCACGCGATGCACGCGCACGCGGCCGAGGGCGCCCATGGTGGCCTGCACCACTTTTGGCGAAAAGGGGTCGGCGGTGCCTGCGCCGGCAAGGATGTCGGTGATTCCAAACCAGTCGGCCAAGCGGATAATCGTGCCCAAATTTCCGGGGACCTGCACGCCGTCGAGGGCGATGACCATTGACTCGCCGGGGGCGAATTCCCGCGGGGCGGGAATCTCAAACAGGGCAATCACTCCCTGAGGCGATTGCTGCAAGGATAGGCGCTCGAGCTCTGATTTTTCAAGGACGGAGGCGGGAATGGACGGGTGAGCCTCAGCCCAGGCGGCGGTGGCATAAAGCTCGCGCAGGCGAAACAGGGGGAGGCACTCAATGACGCAGCGGGTGCCTTCAGCAATGAAGACACCCAGCTGATTGCGCCCCTTAGCGGCGGCTAAGGAGCGAATCTCTTTGCGTTTATTTTGGCTGAGGGCGCACACGGTCAAAGAAGGGAGATTTGCTGGCGCAGCTCACGGCGATGGCCTGCACGCAGACGCATCCGGGGAGCATGCCGAGCTGCTGGGCAGCCAGTCCGGCGGAATACATCACGCGCGTGTCCATGCGGAGGTCGGCGGCCGTAGCGCAGGCTGAGCCGATGGCGATGCCGACGTCAATCATATTAAAGGCGCAGGGGGCGCACTCGGGCTTTTCGGTGCAGAGGGGCCAGCCGCAGTGGCCGCAATTGAGGCCCATGGTTTCGAGTCGGGTGCCGATGATGACGATGCACTCGCCCTGGAGGATATTTGCGGCGTCGCGAAGCAATCCGCCGCGACCTAACTGCTCGCCCATCTTTTGGAGGTGGGCGCTGACGGCGCGGAGGTCGTCGCCCTCGACGATGGCACATTCAATCAGGTCCACACCCTTGGCTTTGGGGGCGGTGCGGGCGGCTGAGAGCATCTGGCGGGCCGCTTGGAGTGCGCGTTCGTGGCGCGTCTGTCGTTCGTCGTAAATCATTGTGGTTATTGCTGATAGGCCTCGAGGGCGTCGGTCAGGAATTTCTTGAATTTGGGGATATCCTCGTCGTAGCTGTAAGAGCCGGAGAGGGCGTCGCCGTTGTTATCCAGCACCATATAATAAGGCTGGGAGTTGGCGGCAAACTTATGGCGCTGGAGGAAGCTCCATTTTTCGCCTACGGTGGTGATATTCACCTGTTTACCATTCTCTTCCACGGTGAAAGGCACGGCGAGGGGCTTCTTGTCGTCGACCATCAGCTCGATCACCACAAAATTCTCGCCAAGGAGTGAGGAGATCTCGTCGGTGTCAAACACGGCGCCCTCCATTTTGCGGCAGTTCACGCATCCGTAGCCGCTGAAATCCATCAGCACGGGGAGGTTATTTTCGGCCGCATAGCGCATGCCTTCGTCATAGTCATCAAAGGTGCGGAATTCGCCCTGAGTGTAGAGGTTGAAGTCCTGAGTGAACAGCGGCGGCACGAAGGCGCTGACGGCCTTGAGCGGTGCGCCCCAAAGGCCGGGGAGCAGATAGACGCTGAAACTCAGCGAGATAAGCGCCATGAAGAAGCGGCCCACGCCGGTGGTCTGCGAGGGGGTGTCGTGGGGGAAGTTGATTTTGCCAAGGAGGTAAAATCCGAGCAGGGCGAAGATGATAACCCACAGAGCCACAAACACTTCGCGGTCGAGCAGGTGCCAGCCGTAGGCCAAGTCGGCCACGGAGAGGAACTTCAGCGACAGGGCCAATTCCAAGAATCCGAGCACGACCTTCACCGAGTTCAGCCAGCCGCCCGAGCGGGGCATCTCTTTGAGCATTGAGGGGAACATGGCGAAGAGTGCAAACGGGATTGCAAGGGCTAAGGCGAAGGCGCCCATGCCGATTGCGGGGCCGATGTAGTTGCCCATCGTGGCGGCCTCAACGAGGAGGGTGCCGATGATCGGGCCGGTGCAGCTGAACGACACTAAGGCCAAGGTGAACGCCATGAAGAAGATGCTCAGCAAGCCCGTGGCGCTCTCGGCCTTGGAGTCCATGGAGTTGCTCCATTTTGAGGGCAATTTGATGTCAAACGCGCCGAAAAACGACACGGCAAACACCACCAACAGGGCGAAAAATATGAGGTTAAACACCGCGTTGGTGCTCAGGTCATTGAGCTTGCTCGCGCCGAAAATCACCGTGACGATCAGGCCCAAAAGCAGGTAGATCACGATGATAGAGGCGCCATAAATGCAGGCCTCACGCACCGACTTGGCGCGTGAGCTGTTTTTCTTAAGGAAGAAGCTGACAGTCAGCGGAATCATGGGCCAGACGCAGGGGGTCAGCAGCGCAATCAATCCGCCTAAGAAGCCCCAGAGGAAGATGCTCCAGAGGGATGCGCCCTCAATGTCGGCGGCCTCTGATTCGTTTTCCACGGGTTGCCACCATTGATGACTCGTGGGGTCAAAATTTCCCGCGGCGACCACCGGCGCGGCGGCCTCCTCCTCCACTTCGCCAAACTTGAAGTCGAAGCTCGAGGGGGGGATGCAGTTTTGGTCATTGCAGGCCATGAAGTCGATGGTGCCGGCAAGGGCATAATTCTCATTGGTGATGTTAAACTGCTGGGTCAGAGTGATTTGACGCTCCCAAAACATCAGGTCCGACTCATAAATCGAGTCATAAACCTTAATCGGGGCCTCCGACGGGGTCAGCTCGCCCACGGGCTCCAAGCCCTTGAGAGTGGAATAATTCACGGAAGTGGGGTCGGGACCATCCTGGAGCTCGGCGGGGAGCTCCGTGGCATAGAGGTGCCACCCCTGGTCAATCTTGGCGGTGAGGGTCAGAGTGGCGGTTTCGCCCTCGGTGGAAAAATCTGCGGTCCAGGTCACGGGGTCCAAGAGCTGGGCACTCAGGCTGGCCGGCAGCAGGACCAACAGGCAAATCAGTAACTGTTTCATTGATTGGAAGATTCAAATTGTTGAAGAATTGAGCGCAGCTCCTCGTCGGTGGTGGTCAGGCGCGAGCGACACTCCTTGATCAATTCGGTTGCGCGGCGGGTACACTCCGAGAGTTTGTCGATGTCACACTTCTCGCTTTGCATATAATTGAGAATCTGACCCAACTCTGAAATGGCCTCATTGTAAGAAAGTTCTTTAACCGGTTTACTATCCATAATCTAAAAAATTTACCGCAAAGTTACGCAAATTTACCCAAAAAAACAAC
>CAZLMV010000122.1:0-6641 GCA_964560625.1 uncultured Bacteroides sp.
AAGGCTTTGGGGAAGAGGCCTTTGTCGATGTTTTTGATTGCGGAGTGGACGTCTTCTTTGGTGGCGGAGACTCCGCGGAGGTCATATCGTTGGTTGTTCATGGGGTTAGCGGCGTTTTTTTGCTTGTTGTTTGGCTTGTTCGCGCATTTGCTGTTCCTGCTGGCGCTGGATTTCCTGCATACGGGCCATCCATCCGGATTTCTTTTTGGGCTTTTTGGCGTTTTCGGCCATTTCGGCGCGGACTTTGTTTTCGTCGATTACCCAGTGGCGGATGACGTAGGTTTGGATGATGGTGATCAGGAGCGAGAGGAAGTAGTAGTAGCTGAGGCCGGCGGCGTAGTTATTGAACCAGAAGAGGAAGAGGAGGGGCATGCCGTAGGTCATGAGTTTCATGCCGGGCATGGATTGTCCGCCGGGTTGAGAGGCCATGGTTATCTTGCTGTAGATGATGTTGGTAACGGTCATCAGCAGGCAGAAGAGGCTGAGGTGGTTGCCAAAAATCCAGGAGATGATGGGGATGTTTTGCTTCCAGGTGATGATGGCGTCGGGGGCGGCGAGGTCGTGGGCCCAGAGGAAGGACTGGCCGCGGAGCTCGATGGCGCTTGGGAAGAAGGAGAACATGGCAATCAGGATGGGCATCTGGAGGAGCATCGGCAGGCATCCGCCCATGGGGTTAGCTCCGGCGCGGGAGTAGAGTTCCATGGTTTTTTGCTGGCGGGTCAGGGCTTGGTCGTCGCCGGGATAGCGCTCGTTGATTTCCTTGATTTCGGGGGCGAGGAGGCGCATCTTGGCTTGGCTCTTGAAGGTTTTGAAGGTGAAGGGGAAGAGCACGAGCTTGATGAAGATTGTGAGCAGGAGGATGATGATGCCATAGTTGACAATATACTTGCTCAGGAAGGTGAACACGGGGATGATGACGCCGGTGTTGATCCAGCGGAACAGGGACCATCCGAGGGGAATTACGCGCGTAAGTTGCAGATCCTCAGAGGGGGAGATGCGGTCCATGTCGCGGAGCACGGGGTAGAGGTTCGGGCCGAGATACCAGTTAAAGGAGGCCACGGAGTCGCTGCTCAGGGAGTAATTGACCTGAGTGGTTGCGGTAAGGTCCTTGAGGGCGGTGGCGTTTTCTTTGAGGTCAATGGATTTGAGCTTGGTGCCGCCGTTAAATTGGCCGTCGGCAATCAGGATGGAGCTGAAGAATTGGTTTTTGAAGCCGATCCATTTGAGGGGGGCGTCGATTTCTTTGTCGTCGTTGCCTTGGGCGGAGAGGTCGTCGGGCTTTTCGCCTTCTTCCTTATAATATATGGCGGAGTTGCGCTCTTCGAACATGCGTCCGCGCTCGAAGCGCTGCATGGTCTGATGCCACTGGAATTCCATGGTGCTGATGCCTGCGGGAATAACGTTGGCGGCGGCCATGTTGTGCTGGACCACGTCCATCTTGACGATGTAGCCGTCGGCCTCGGGGAGCGTATAGCGGATGCCCCACCATGCGCCGGCGCCAAGGTCGAGTTTCATTAGCACGGAGGAGTCAGATTCCTGCACCGGGGTGAAGAAGAAGGAGTCAGACTCAAACTTTTGGCTGTCGCTGCGCAGGGTGAAGGAGTAGTTGTTTTGCTTTTGGTCCCAGAGTTGAATGAGGGTCGTGTCGGGGTTGATGTAGCATTTATAATCTTTGAGGATTACGTTGCTAATCTGGCCGCCACGATTGGAGAGCTGGAGGGAGAGCACTTCATTTTCCAGGCCGATGATTTCTTCTTGGCCACTCAGATAGCCTGCAAAGTTCTTGTAGCGAGCTAATTGGGTGGTGGCGTCGAGGAGCGAGCGGGTTGCGTCGGCTTTGCCGCGGGTGTCCATTTTTTCGGGGAAATTGCCGGCAATGACGTCGCTGACCTTGATTGCGCCGGCGGGGGTGAAGACTTCGCCTTCGATGACGGAGTCTTGGACCAGGCGGAGGTCATAGGCCTCGGTTTTGAATCCGCGGGTGCCGTCGGCCTGCTCGCGGCCATAGAGGGCCAGGCCGGAGCGGAGGGCGGAGACGTCGGCGTCGGTGATGTCGGGAATGGTCAGGGCCTGTTTTTCGGCTTCGTCGCGTCGGCGCTGTTCGTCGGCGGCTTTGTCGGCCTGCTCTTGGCGCTGGCGCTCGAGTTCTTCGGCCGAGGGCTTGTTCATGTACATGAAGCCGAAGATGATGGCACCCATCAGGAGGATGCCGATGAGAGTGTTCTTATCCATTATTTCTGATTGGTTTTTTCTGATTGATAGGCAATTGCGGCCTTGATGAAGTCAATGAATATGGGGTTGGGCGAAAGGACGGTTGAGGAGTACTCAGGATGATACTGAGTGCCGATGAACCAGCGCTTTTCGGGAATTTCGACCACTTCCACAAGGTGGGTCTCGGGATTCTCGCCCACGCACTGCATGCCGGCCTGTTCGAAAGCCGCGCGATAGTTATTGTTGAACTCGAAGCGGTGGCGATGGCGTTCGCGCACGTGCTCGGTGCCATAGGCCTGAGCGGCGCGGGAGCCGTGGCGCAGGGTGCAGTCGTAGGCTCCGAGGCGCATGGTGCCACCCTTGTCGGTGATGCTTTTTTGCTCCTCCATCAGGTCGATGACGTTGTGGGGCGTGGAGGGTTGCATCTCCGTGGAGTTGGCGCCCTTGAGGCCCAACACATTACGGGCAAATTCAATCACCATGCATTGCATTCCGAGGCAGATGCCAAACGTGGGGACGTCGTGTTCGCGACACCATTTCAGGGCCTCAAATTTGCCCTCGATGCCGCGCGAGCCGAAGCCCGGGGCGATGATGACGCCGTCCATCCCGCGCAGGAGCTCGTCGACGTTGCCGGAATGAACGTGTTCGGAGTGGATTGACACGAGTTTGAGCTTGCGGTCATTATAAGTTGCGGCCTGAAAGAGGGCCTCGTTGATTGACTTGTAGGCGTCTTGCAGCTCGACGTATTTGCCTACGAGTCCGATGGTTACCTCCTCGGTGGCTTCAACCATGTGGTTGAGGAATTTATACCAGGCTTCCATGTCGGGCTCGGGGGAGCCGCTGACGTTGCAGATTCGCAGCAGGATGTCGTCGAGGTGCTGGCGATGCATGCGCACGGGCACTTCGTAAATGCTCGGAGCATCAGCACTTTGCACCACCGCATCGGGCGCCACGTTGCAGAACTGGGCAATCTTGCGGCGCATCTCCGGCGGGATGTCTTTTTCCGTGCGCAGGACCAAGATGTCAGGCTGAATGCCCACCTGCTGGAGCTGCTTGACGGAGTGTTGCGTCGGCTTGGTTTTCAGCTCTTTAGCCGCCCCGAGATAGGGCACGTAGGTCAGATGAACGCAGCAGGCATCGTCGCCTAACTCCCACTTGAGCTGGCGCACGGCCTCGAGAAACGGCAGCGACTCAATGTCGCCCACGGTGCCGCCGATTTCCGTAATCACGAAGTCAAAATTCCCGGTCTTGCCAAGGAGTTTGACGTTGCGCTTGATTTCGTCGGTGATATGCGGGATGATCTGCACCGTCTTGCCGAGATATTCGCCGTGGCGCTCCTTATTAATTACGTTTTGATAGATTCGGCCCGTGGTGATATTGTTGGCGCGAGTGGTTTGAATGTTTGTAAACCGCTCATAGTGGCCCAGGTCCAAGTCGGCTTCATGGCCGTCGACCGTGACGTAACATTCGCCATGTTCATAGGGATTTAGCGTCCCCGGGTCAATGTTGATATAGGGGTCAAATTTCTGGATGGTGACGCGAAAGCCGCGCGCCTTGAGCAGGCATGCGAGCGATGAAGAGATGATTCCTTTACCGAGCGAGGAAACGACGCCTCCGGTAACAAAGATATACTTAGTGTCCACGTGATATGATTTTGAAAGTGCAAAGTTACGAAAAATTTTTTGCATTCCCGCAACTTTGCGCCCAAAATCATTTGTCTAATTTTTCGGCCAAATATTTTTCCGGGGCCTCCAAGCAGGAAGGACACAAGGCATAAAAGAGCCGCTTAAGCACCGGCGACTTGACTACGGAGAGCTTTATGCGCGGCATGTCCTCGTCGGCCGCAGCCTCCGGCCCGAAGGTCTTTTCGTAGGAGTAGCCACACACCTGGCAGCAGCCATTGGAGCGCCGAAGCATGCGAGCCTCAATCTCGGGCGGGAAGAGATTTTCCGTGGTGAAGCGCGCGTCGCCGTCAAGGGCCATCCGCTTGTTTTCGTCAAGATAGGCAAACCAGAGCTCATCGAGCTTAGCTGCCATATCATCCGGGAATTTGCGCCCCGACGGGCCGCCATACCAGTCAAAATCCGGGAATACGGCCGTCAGCACCTCCGGCGTGAGCATCGGAGCCTCTGACCAGGGATTGACATACACATCCGGCTCAATGTCAGCGTAATAGATATGTTTGCGGCGACGGGGCGACCAATCATGACTCTCGTAACACTCCGATTCAATCACTCCGCGCATGACGATGCCGCCGCGGCCCTCGCCGCAACGAACCATGTAAAACGTGTCGCCCTCGGCCACCTCCTCATGCTCGTTAAAGCTCCAATTACCAACGCCATAGCCGCGCCCGGGGCCATACATATCCATCAGAAACCGCTGACGGGTATAGCTCGAAATTCCGGGATTCCAAAACAAAATATAAGTTGCCATAAAAATGATGAATTAAAAACTTTGCTGCAAAGATACGCCCCACCTGAGCCAAATCCAAGCCCCTCAAAGTTAAAAATCCTTAAATCCCCGAAAATTCCTTCGCCAATCCCTATTATTCCCCTTAATTCACATTAATGATTAGTTGGATGTGTGAAATATAAATAATTATATTGTAATTACTTGTATATTTGGAAATAAAATGCTAACTTTGCGGCGTTGATAAGTGAAAATATACATTATTTTTTCACTTATAATACACCATGGATAAGAAACAATCTATCATATCAAAAATTAATCGAAGCAGGAAGGGCTCAGTCTTCTTGCCCGATAGTTTTTTCCCGATTGATGTCCAATATGTATCAAATGTATTAAGCCAATTAGTCAAGGAGGGAACGCTAATACGCTTAGCTCAAGGTATTTACTACAAGCCGAAAATGACCCGATTCGGCCCCGTGACTCCTTCGTTATTTAACATTGCCGAGGTTATTGCCAAGCGCGACCATGCCAAGATTTTACCTTCTGGACCCGCTGCTGAAAATTACTTGGGACTCTCCGATCAGGTTCCCATGAATGCTGTTTACCTGACAAATGGCTCCCCACGCAAGCTGCAAATAGGAAGTCGAACACTGACATTCAAGCATGGCGCCCCATCAATGTTCTCCTATAAAGGAAAAATCATGCCCATATTAGTACTTGCTCTCAAGTCCATAGGTAAAAATAACGTCACCGAGGAGACTCTTGCCTCAGTCCATGGCATTCTGCACAAACATCCTGAAGACGCAACCTGGATGGACGACATTAAAATCGCCCCCTCTTGGATTCGCAAAATAATCACAACAATCAAGCAACAAATTCAACAAAATGAGCAAATGGATTGACGCAAACGCTGACGAAATCCAATTCACCGCATCTGCAGTAGCCACAACAAAGGCTATCAGCGAGGGTGCCGTGGAAAAGGATTGGTGGGTAACGGCTATTTTAAAGGCACTTTTCTCCCTTTCTCCGGCAAAATATATGTTTTTCAAAGGAGGAACAAGCCTCAGCAAAGGATGGAATTTAATTGACCGATTCTCCGAAGACATTGATATTGCCCTCTATCGCGATTTCTATCTCAATGAACTTGGCAAAGAGTGCGCAAAAGCCGAAAGCAATAATCAGGTGAAAAATCTCCGCATTGCGAACCGAGACTATATCCTCGGAGACTTTGCCAATGAATTGAAGACAAAATTAATTGAAATGGGCTTGGACGAATGTGAGGTCAATCCTATTTCAGCCAAAGTGGATGGCTCTGCGATTGACCATGACAGTGACCCTGTTGTTATCGAAGTTAGCTATCCCGTCAAAGTTAATTCTGATGCCTACGTGCGCCCGGTGGTTAAGATTGAAATCAGCTGCCTGTCAATGAAGGAACCTTATGAAGTGAAGAGAATTACATCATTAGTCGGCGACGCGTTTCCTGAAATTGACGACGAAATATTTGCTGACATACCAACCATCACGCCCACGCGCACTTTCCTTGAAAAGGCATTCCTACTCAATGAAGAATACCAGCGCCGAGCGCCCCGTACTGACCGCATGAGCCGACATCTCTATGACTTGGAGCGACTGATGGACACTCCTTTTGTCATTGCTGCCTTGGCAGATATGAAACTTTACAACGAAATCATTGCCCACCGCAAGCGATTCTATCACGTTGGAGGAGTGAGATATGAGCTAAATGATCCATCAACCATCGCCTTTTGCCCCACCGGCGAAATTCGAGACAAAATGCGCCATGACTACGAAATCATGAAAACTTCCATGATCTATGGCGACAAACTATCATTTGACCAACTGATCTCCCGACTTGAAGAATTACAAACGCGCTTCCGCTCTATAGAAGATTAGCGTACCCCGCGGGAAAAAGGGAGCGAGTGAGCTCCGATGAGGAGCTCACTCGCGAAAAGTTGCCTTGGAAGGATTCGAACCCTCACAGGCGGAACCAGAATCCGACGTGC
>CAZLMV010000123.1:0-6595 GCA_964560625.1 uncultured Bacteroides sp.
TTACAAAAAATCCCCCACACCCCCCAAATATTTAACCATTTTTCACACTCCCGAGCCATTTCCCCACTTGGAAATTTCAAAACTTATGCCTAATTTTGCACCGTTTCCCAAAAATGAAAAATTTTAAAGTTTGGGAAATGAACAGGCATGAAACTTATAGATAGAACGCACTATATCAGCCGTTTAACCGCTGTTATGAATACTCCGGAAATTAAGATCATTACCGGGGTGCGCCGATGTGGCAAATCCAAGCTTTTAGCCGCCTTTGCTGACCACATTCGCCGCTCAGAACCCGATGCTAACATCATCAGCATTGACCTGACGAAGATTCGCTTTGAGGCCCTAAAGGAGTATCATGCCCTCAATGATTTTGTCGAGTCTAATTTTCGAGCCGGAGTGAATAATTACGTTATGATTGATGAGGTTCAGATGTGTGAAAATTTCGAATTTGCTATCAATAGCCTCCACTCCGAAGAGAAATATGACATCTATTTGACCGGCTCCAACGCGTTTTTGATAAGCAGCGATTTAGCCACACTATTCACCGGACGTCACATTCAAATTCCGGTTTTCCCGTTCAGCTTTACTGAGTTTTGTAAATACTTTGACCTCACCACAGCCGACATTCAGCAGGCATTTGACCGCTACACCTTAGAGGGCGGTTTTGCCGGCTCATACGTCTATGCGGATGAGTATGATCGCTATAAATACATTCGCGATGTCTACAACACCATCCTGCTGCGTGACCTTGTCGACAAATACAAACTTGGAAACTCAACCATGTTGACTCGCCTGAGTAACTACCTCATGGACAACATAAGTAACGTTTCATCCTTGCGCAACATCAGCAATGTCCTCACGGCCGACGGCGTTGAGTCAAACCATCGCACCATAGGCGCCTACGTCAAATATCTTTGCGACGCATTTATATTCTACGAAATTTCGCGCTACGACGTCCGCGGAAAGACTTATCTTCAGTCCCTTAACAAGTACTATCTTGTTGACACGTCCATCCGAGTGGCATGCTTAGGAAAAAGAAACATGGACTGGGGGCGAATGTATGAAAACATCGTTTACCTCGAACTGCTGCGCAGAGATTATCAAGTCTACGTCGGCAAACTTTACCAAAAAGAAGTTGATTTCGTTGCCATGAAGGGTAACGAAAAAATCTACATCCAAGTAAGCGACAATATTGACTCTCCAGAAACCCTTGCTCGCGAACTTGCCCCCCTACAAGCCATTAAAGACGCTTACCCCAAGCTCCTTATTGCCCGCACTCGCCACCCCCTTTACGACCTCGAAGGCATAATCGTCATCGACCTCCCCCAATGGCTCCTCTCCCTCCAATGAGTTTTAACGGAGGATGAAGGCGCCCCAGGTGTGGGGGCCGGAGTAGGGGGTCGTGGTGCCTTTTTCGGTTTGTGGTGGGGAGGGTTAGAGGCGGGAGTTGTCGTGGTAGGAGTAGTAGCCGGTGGGGGAGATGATGAGGTGGTCGAGGAGGTGGAGGTCGAGGATTTTGGCGCCGTTGGCGATGCGTTGGGTTAGTTCGTCGTCGGGGAGGGAGGGGGTGAGGCGCCCGCTGGGGTGGTTGTGGACCACGGCGAAGACGGGCGCTTGGTGGTCGAGGACCTTTTTGAAGAGCACGCGGACGTCGACAACGGTGTTGGAGATGCCGCCTTGGCCCACGCGTTCGCAGGCCACGGGGGTGAGTCCGTTGTTGAGGAGGATGACCCAGAATTCTTCGTGGGTGAGCAGTTCGAGGCGCGGGCGAATGTAGTCATAGATGGCGTCGGAGCCGATGAGGGGTTTGTTTTCGAGGCTGCGGGCCATGGCGCCTCGTGCGCGCAGTCCGAGTTCGAGCGCGGCAATGAGGGTGATGGCTTTGGTGGGGCCGATGCCGGGGACTATCTGTGCGAGTTTGCGCGGGGTTTGGCGCGCTAAGACGGCTAAGTCGTTGTCATGCAGGCGCAGGATTTCGCGGGCTACGGTCAGCACGCTTTTGCCCTTGATTCCCACTCGGAGCAGGATAGCCAAGAGTTCGGCGTCGGTCAGGGCGCCAATGCCGCGGCTGAGGGCCTTTTCGCGGGGTTTTTCTTCGTCGGCTAAGTAGCGGATCAGGTCGGTGTTTTCACTCATTTTTCCCTTTTCTGATTTCTATTTCTGCGGCGTGGTTACGGCCGCAGAGGAGTGCTTTTATGAATCCGGCGCCGTAGCCCCAGAGTTGAATGAACGATGCGGGTACGGCGTAAATGGCTACGCGTAAACCGTCTGCCACCCAGGCGCTTACAAACAGCGCCAAGGCATAAATCGCCAATGGCAGTAGCCACCATGGCGACCAGAAAATGGCCAACAGCACGCACCCCACGGAGCCCGCGAGAAACAGCGCCGGCAGGCAGTGGACGGCCTTGAGCGACCCGGGATAGAGCGTCTTCAGCGTGATGCGGCTCATGCCGAACACGTAGACTTGACGCGCGAATTTTCGCCACGACATGCGCCGCTTGTGGTAGACCTTCGCCGGGCGCAGCAGCTCCATGCGGAAGCCCGCGCGGCGGATGCGCATCGACATGTCAATGTCTTCCGAAAACATCTCCCGGAAGCCGCCCACGCGCTCATAGACCGCGCGGCTGAAGCCCATGTTAAACGTGCGGGGGGTGAATTTTTCCAAGCTCACTTTGCCGCCGCGGATGCCCCCGGTGGTCAAAAAGGAGGTCATGGCGAAGTTGATGCCCTTTTGGAGCGTGGAAAAAGACTCGTGGGCCGCATCGGGGCCGCCGAAACAGTCCGGCAGCGGGCCCGAGTCAAGGAGCGTTTGGAAATAATCGGGCGGAATGATACAGTCTGAGTCAAAAAAGATGAAATAATTGCCGGCGGCGCGCTCCATGCCGTAATTTCGGGCGGGCGAGCGGCCTTCGTTTTCCTTCCAGTAATAGCGCACAAACGGGTAGCGGGCGCAGATGTCGCCGCAGGGCTCCGTTGACCCGTCGTCGACGGCCACGACCTCAAACGTGCCCTCGGGGCAGGTCTGACGGCTGAGGCTCTCGAGCAGGGCCTCCATCTCGTCGGGGCGGTTATAGACGGGGATTATTACGCTGAACATCAGGACATTCGGCTCTTATAGTCTTCGTAAGTGTATTGGCGCAGGATTTGGTCTGAGCCGTCGGCGCGGCGCAGGACGATGGCCGGGTGCTGGATGCCGTTAAACATGGTGGTTTTCACCGTGGTATAGTGGTTCATGTCCTCCAATGTCAGCCTTTGGCCGGGCTCCAGCGGCGCGTCAAAGCGCCAGGGGCCGCAGAAGTCACCGCTGAGGCAGGAATTGCCCCCGAGGCGATATTCATGGGCGCCGTTTTCCGAGGCTTCGGAAATCAGCGGCTGATAGGGCATTTCGAGGGTGTCAGGCATATGGCAGGCGAAGCTGGCGTCGATAATGGCCGTCTTAACTCCTTGATTGTCAACGATGTCGACCACGGAGGTGATCAAATCGCCCGTGCGCCAGGTCCAGGCCGACCCCGGCTCAAGAATCACCTTCACCCCGGGGTGGCGTCGGCGGAATCCTTGGATGATTTCAATGAGGCGCTCCGTGTCGTAGCCCTCGCGCGTCATTAGGTGGCCGCCGCCCATGTTGACCCACTTAACTTGGTCAATATAAGGCCCGAACTGGCTCTCAAAGGCCTCCAAGACCTTGGCCAAATCGTCGGCCGACCCTTCGCAGAGGGCATGGAAATGCAGCCCCTCGATGCCGTCGGGCAGCCGGGCGGGCATGTCTTCCGGGCTTACTCCAAAGCGGCTCCCGGGGAGCGCCGGATTGTAAATGTCGGTCTCCACCACCGAGCAGCGCGGATTGACCCTCAGCCCCGCCGAAACCTTCCCGCCGCGAGCCTTCACGGCCGGCAAGAAGCGCTCGGCTTGGCTCAGCGAATTGAAGGTGATGTGGGTGGACCCGTCGAGGTATTTTTCAATCGTCTCCTCCGTGTAGGCCGGGCAATAGCTGTGAATTTCAGCGCCTAACTCCTCGCGCCCGAGCTGCAACTCGTTGAGCGACGACGCCGTAGCGTTCACGCCATATTCGCGCAGGATGGGAAACGACCGCCACAGCGCATTGGCCTTAAACGCCATGATGATTTCCGCGCCGCTGCGCCGGCTGACTTCGCGAATCAGCTCGATGTTGCGCCGCAGTTTCTCCTCGTAGACTATATAATAAGGCGTCTGCATCAGCCCAAGGAGTCAATCACCGAAGTGATGTCGTCAAAAATCTTCTCCACGTCGCCGCTTCCCTGGATGGGGTAATAGGTCAGTCGGCGGTTATAAAACTCCTTCAGCGGCTGGGTCTGGCGATGATAAACCTCCAAGCGCTTGGCTATGGTCTCAGCATTGTCGTCGGCGCGGCCTGAGAGCTTGCCGCGATTGATCAGACGGTCGGTCAGCTCCTCTTCGGGCACTTCGAGGCCCACCACGGCGTCGACCTTCTGGCCGCGCTTTTCGAGCAGCTTGGCAAGCTCCTCGGCCTGAGGAATGGTGCGCGGAAAGCCGTCGAAAATCACTCCGGTGGCCTCCGGATGGGCGTCTAATTCCTTCGAAAGGATGTCGAGCATCAGCTCGTCGGGAATCAGATTGCCGCGCGAAATCAGCGCATCGGCCACTTTGCCGAGTTCCGTGCCCCGCGCAATGTGGTCGCGAAGCAGCTCGCCCGTGGAAATATGGTGCAGACCGTAGCGGTCCACTAACTTTTCGCTCTGAGTGCCCTTGCCGCTTCCCGGCGCGCCAAAAATTACTAAGTTCATGCTGTGTGTATTATGTTTCTGTTTTTACTCCGTTTTTGCCTCATCGTCAAGCACATAGATGTCCTTGAGATTACGCGCCTGGCCGTCTAAATCCAGGCCGAAACCGATAATAAACGCCGGCGGAATCGTAAAGCCCACATAATCGGGCTTCACATCGGCCTTCAGGCTCTCCGGCTTAAAGAGCAGGGTGGCCACCTTCACGGCCGCGGGATTCATCTTCCGCAAATCGGCAAGGAATTTCTCCATGGTGCGACCCGTGTCGATGATATCTTCGACGACGATCACCGGACGACCCTCCACGGGCTCCGTCAGGCCCACGACCTGGCGAACCTCGCCCGTCGACGCCGTGCCGCTATACGAGCTGAGCCTCACGAAGGCTATCTCCGCGTCGCAGTCCAGCGCGCGAAAAAGGTCGGCCGCAAACGGAAAAGCTCCGTTTAACACGCACACAATCAACGGATTCTGACCGCCAAACTCTGCGGTGATCTCCTTGGCGATAGCCTCAATGCGCCCGGCAATCTGCTGCGCGCTAATAAACGGCTTGAAAGTCAATCCTTTATATGTTACTTTCTTCATATCTGCAAAAAAATTTCCACAAAGTTAAGCAAAATTTCCGAATTAAGCAAACGGGAGGGCCGGCTTATAATTCTTATAAATCTTATAAATCTTATAATTTCGATTGCTCCAATTGCTCCAATCAGCCGTTGATGATCTCCGAGACCGTCTGCGCCGGATTGGGCGAGTTGATGATGGCCCCGGACATGGCTATGCCATTGACCCCGGCCTCGAGAAGTGCAGGAACATCCTCCGGCTCAATCCCGCCGATGGCCACGATAGGAAGCTCGCACCCGGCGGCACGTACTTCGCTGATAATCTGACGATAACCCTCCAAGCCAAGCACCGGGCTGAGGTTCTTTTTCGTCTCCGTGAAGCGATAGGGGCCAAGGCCGATGTAATCGATGTCGAGGGGCGCAAGGGCAAGGATATCGGCGGCCGTGTTGGCCGTGCAGCCAATGATGGCGTGCGGGCCCAAGTATTCGCGGGCCTTCGCCGGGTCCATGTCGTGCTTGCCGAGGTGCACGCCGTGGACCTTCGTCTGCATCACCACCTCCACGCGGTCGTCAATCACCAAGATGGTGCCGGTTTCCTTGCAGAGGGGGATGATTTCCTCGGCCATCGCTGCGACTTCCGCGTCGGTGGCCTCCTTCATGCGCAGCTGAATCCAGCGGCAACCGCCCTCAATGGCAAGACGCACCTGCTCCGGTATCGTCAGCCTCTCCGACGGATGAGTTATGAATTGTAACATTTTCAGTCAAAAAGATTAGAAATTAGAAATTAGGAATTAGGAATTAGGAATTGAAAATCAGGAATTTATAATTTCTAATTTATAATTCCTAATTGTCCGCGGTTAGCCGCCATAGAAGGCGCGGAAGACGAGGATGCGGTCGCCATCGTGGAGCAGGGTTTCGCCCCACAGGCTTTGCGGCACGGCCCGATCATTCACCGCCGCTGCCTTTCCGGCCGGCGTGATCTGATTATCCATCAGCAATTTTTCAAGCGAGGTCACCGGTGCCACCTGCACCGCCCTCTCATTCAAATATACAGTCATCATAAGGAAAAATACAAAATACAAAATATAAAATACAAAATACCTCGCGGCCCGAATTTGCCAAGGCAAAGCCGCTTGCGGCCCCCCCTATTAATGAAAAGAGTCAAGAGCCGGGGGGCGCTTGACTCTTTTCGATAAGGGTTAACTCTTGTTAGGCTTTTTTGCGTTTGGAGTCGGTGAGGTAGGCCACGGGGGCGGCGATGTA
>CAZLMV010000124.1:0-6561 GCA_964560625.1 uncultured Bacteroides sp.
TGATGGTTTCAGAGAGTTCGCCCTTGGGGCCTTTGACGGTAACGACGTTTCCGTTGACGTTTACGCTTACTCCGGCGGGGAGGGCGATGGGAGCTTTACCTATTCTTGACATAATTAGTTTCCTCCTTTAGTGATTAATAAACGTAACAGAGAACTTCGCCGCCAACCTTCTCTTCGAGGGCTTGCTTGTTGGTCATCACGCCCTTGGAGGTTGAGAGGATAGCGATGCCGAGGCCGTTGAGCACGCGGGGCATGTCCTTATAACCGGTGTACTGGCGCAGGCCGGGACGGCTGACGCGCTTGAGGCAGGTGATAGCATTGACGCGATCTTTGGGATCATACTTCAGTGCGATCTTGATAGTGCCGCAGGGGGTTTCACCCTCTATAAACTTATAGTTAAGAATATAGCCTTGTTCGAAGAGAATCTTGGTGATCTCTTTTTTCAAGTTTGAGGCGGGGATTTCAACCACGCGGTGGTTAGCCTTGATGGCGTTCCTCAATCTTGTCAGAAAATCTGCAATGGGATCAGTCATTTTATTTGTTGATTTTAAATTGATTCGGGAGTCCCGAACAATATTTAATTCTTGCATTGGTTCTCCGGTGGGGCCGGCGGGGTATTTATGATTTTTAAACCGTGGCGGCCGCGTGGGGGAGATGCTTTAATTGGTTTATTTGGGTTTGGCCGGGGCCTTTGAGGGGCGGCAGGCCTCCGGGCGGGGGTTTAGGTCGCCAAGGAGGCAAGGCCGCCGCTTTTAGGGCCGCGGGCCGGGATGCTTACCAGGAGGCTTTGCGCACGCCCGGGATGAGGCCAGCGGAGGCCATTTCGCGGAACTGGATGCGGCTGATGCCGAACTGGCGCATGTAGCCCTTGGGGCGCCCGGTGATGGAGCAGCGGTTGTGCAGGCGCACGACGCTGGCGTTCTTGGGCAGCAGCTGGAGCTTCTGGAGGCTTTCGTAGTCGCCGGCGGCCTTGAGGGCAGCTTTCTTGGCGGCATACTTGGCCACGAGCTTAGCGCGCTTAACCTCGCGGGCTTTCATGGATTCTTTTGCCATATGCTCGAAGTTTAGAGGGATTAGTTGTTTTTCTTAAAGGGGAGACCAAATTCTTTGAGCAGGGCCAGGCCTTCAGCATCGGTCTTAGCGGAGGTCACGAAGGTGATGTTCATGCCCTGGAGCTTGGAGACGGAGTCGATGTTGATTTCGGGGAAGATGATCTGCTCGTTGATGCCGAGGGTGTAGTTTCCGCGGCCGTCGAGCTTGGAGTCGATGCCCTTGAAGTCACGGATACGGGGCAGGGCTACGCGCACGAGGCGTTCGAGGAATTCATACATTTTTTCGCGGCGCAGGGTGACCATGGCGCCGATGGGCATCTTTTTGCGCACCTTGAACTGGGCGATGTCCTTCTTCGAGAGGGTGGCAACGGCTTTCTGGCCGGTGATGGCCGTGAGTTCATTGATGGCGGTTTCGATGATCTTTTTGTCCTGAGTGGCAGCGCCGAGACCCTGGTTGATAACGATTTTTTCCAGGCGGGGCACCTGCATCACGGTTGAGTAGTTAAACTGCTTTTCGAGGGCGGGAACGATGCGTTCCTTGTAGTCCTTCTGAATGTCTGTAGCGCTCATTACTTAATCTCCTCTCCTGATTTTTTAGCGATTCGAACCTTGGTGCCGTCTTCCTTGATGGTGTAGCCAACGCGAGTGGGCTTGCCGGTTTTGGGGTCAACGGGGTTGAGGTTAGAAACATGGATGGGTGCTTCTTTTTTGATGATGCCTCCGTTGGGGTGCTGAGCGGTCGGCTTGGTAGCCTTCGAGACCATGTTCAGGCCTTCAACGATGGCGCGCTGCTTCTTGACGTCAACGCTGAGGACGCGACCGGTTTTGCCGTGGTCGTTTCCGGAGTTGACATAGACGGTGTCGCCTTTCTTGATGTGTAATTTGCTCATTTGTGTTGGGATGGGTTTAGGGAGTGGGATTAGAGCACTTCGGGTGCCAGAGACACGATTTTCATGTTAGTGGCGCGCAGCTCGCGGGCTACGGGGCCGAAGATGCGGGTTCCGCGGAGTTCGCCGGCGTTGTTGAGGAGCACGCAGGCATTGTCGTCGAAGCGGATGTATGACCCATCGGGGCGACGTACTTCCTTTTTAGTGCGGACGACCACAGCTTTCGACACGGTGCCTTTCTTCACATCGGATGAAGGGATAACGCTCTTCACCGACACCACGATAATGTCGCCGACTGACGCATAGCGGCGTCCGGTGCCTCCGAGCACGTGAATGCAGAGGGCTTCCTTAGCGCCGGAATTGTCAGCGACTGTCAAGCGGGTTTCAGTCTGTATCATTTTCTAAAAATTCTGTGATTTGGTTGATTCTTTTTATAAAGACGGATGGAGAGGGTGAAGCAATTGGATTACTTCACCTTCTCGATAATTTCAACCAGGCGCCAGCGCTTGGTTTTGCTCAGAGGGCGGGTTTCCATCAGGCGGACGGTGTCGCCGATGGAGCATTCGTTGTTTTCGTCGTGAGCGTGAAACTTCTTGGTTTTGTTGACGAACTTACCGTAGATGGGGTGTTTTTCCTTCCATTTTACGGTAACGGTGATGGTCTTGTCGCCCTTATTGCTGGAAACCACACCGATGCGCTCTTTGCGGAGATTTCTTTTTTCTTCCATTAGATGAGAGTTGTTTACTTAGTTAACGTAAAAGTGGTGTGATTTATTTTGCAGCTAATTGGCGAGCGCGAAGTTCGGTCTTCACGCGGGCAATCATCTTGCGGTCCTTGGTAATCTGGGCAGGGTTGTCGATGGTGCTGACGGTATGGTTTGCAACCAGCTGACGATAAGCCTTCTCCATCTCGGCCAGACGCTCCTTGAGGTCGGGCGTGCTCATCTCTTTGATTTCTTCTTTTTTCATAATGATGGGCAGTGATTAGACGTTTTGTGAGGGGTCGTAGTCGCGACGCACCACGAATTTGGTGATTACGGGAAGTTTCTGGGCGGCCAGGCGGAGGGCTTCTTTAGCCACTTCGAAGGGTACGCCTTCAACTTCAATGAGCATGCGGCCCGGAGTTACGGGAGCCACGAAACCTTCGGGGGCACCTTTACCTTTACCCATGCGGACTTCGGCGGGTTTCTTGGTAATGGGTTTGTCCGGGAAGATGCGGATCCAGATCTGGCCTTGACGCTGCATATAGCGGGTCACGGCGATACGGGCAGCTTCAATCTGGCGGCCGGTAATCCATTTGGACTCAAGGGTCTTAATGCCAAATGAACCGAAGGCCAGCTGATTGCCACGCTGGGCAACGCCTTTCATGCGGCCTTTTTGCGCGCGGCGAAATTTGGTTTTCTTAGGTTGTAACATTTCTGCTGTTGATTCAAATGGTTAAGAAATTTAGCGATTGTTGCGCTGACGGTTAAATCCGCGGTCACGGCGCTTGCCGCGATCGTTGCCGCCTTCGCGGGCGGGACGGCCTTCCTTGGCCTGGGAGGTGAACTGCGGGGCGAGGTCACGCTTGCCGTAAACTTCGCCGCGGCAGATCCAGACCTTAACGCCGATGACGCCGACCTTGGTGTGAGCTTCCACGAGGGCGTAGTCGATGTCGGCGCGCAGGGTGTGGAGCGGGGTGCGGCCTTCCTTGAACATTTCGCTGCGGGCAATTTCAGCGCCGTTCAGACGGCCTGAAACCTGAACCTTGATGCCTTCGGCGCCGGCGCGCATGGTGCTGGCAATGGCCATCTTGACGGCGCGGCGATAAGCCACTTTGCCTTCAATCTGGCGGGCAATGCCGTTGGCCACGATTTCGGCGTCGAGTTCCGGACGCTTGATTTCGAAGATGTTGATTTGCACTTCGCGGTTAGTGTACTTTTTGAGCTCTTCTTTGAGCTTGTCCACTTCCGTGCCGCCCTTGCCGATGATCAGGCCGGGGCGAGAGGTGCAGATGGTGATAGTGGTCAATTTGAGGGTGCGCTCGATAACGATGCGGGAAACGCTCATCTTGGCCAGGCGCTCGTTAAGATACTTGCGGAGCTTATAGTCCTCAAGCAGATTGTCGCCATACTTGTGGCCGAAATTCCAGTTAGAATCCCAGCCGCGGATAACTCCGAGGCGATTGCTGATAGGGTTAACTTTCTGTCCCATTCTTAATAATGACTTGGTTTAGATGAGAGTTGATTATGCTTTTTTGTTATCTTTGGTGTCAACGACCACGGTAACGTGGTTAGCACGCTTGCGGATGCGGTAGCCGCGGCCCTGGGGGGCGGTGCGCAGGCGCTTGAGCATGGGAGCGGGAGTGCAGAAGATGGTGCTGATGTAGAGTTCACCGGCATCGGCTGTGCGCTCGTTTTTGGCTTCCCAGTTGGCCACGGCGCTGCGGATGAGCTTGCTCAGGCGCGCGGCGGCTTCCTTATTTGAGAATTGGAGGACACCAAGGGCACGACTTACTTCCATTCCGCGCACCATGTCGACGACAAGGCGCATCTTGCGGGGAGAAGAGGGGATGTCGAGCAGCTTGGCGAAGGCCACCTGCTTATTGGCCTCTTTCCTCGCTTCGGCAGAGTTTCTTTTTCTTACACCCATAGGTTTGGTATAAAAGTTTTAATTTTGATTCGGGTTAGGATTTTTTTGAGTTGCCGGGGGGATTATTTTTTGCGGTTACCGGCGTGGCCGCGGAAGGTGCGGGTGGGCGCAAATTCGCCGAGCTTGTGGCCAACCATGTTTTCGGTCACGTACACGGGGATGAACTTGTTGCCGTTATGCACAGCGAAGGTATGGCCCACAAACTCCGGGGCAATCATTGAGGCGCGGCTCCAGGTTTTGATAACCTGCTTTTTTCCGCTCTCTTCCATGGCGTTGACCTTCTTTTCGAGCTTAACGCTGATGAAGGGGCCTTTTTTTAATGAACGACTCATGCTGCGATCAGTTGTTTAATGGGTTTACTTCTTTCTTCTTTCAATAATAAGCTTAGAGCTCTGCTTTTTGGGAGCGCGAGTTTTGAGACCCTTGCTGTAGAGGCCCTTGCGTGAGCGGGGATGACCGCCGGAAGCGCGACCTTCACCACCACCCATGGGGTGATCGACAGGGTTCATAACGACGCCACGGTTGCGGGGGCGACGACCGAGCCAGCGGCTGCGACCGGCCTTACCGGAGCGCTCCAGGGAGTGTTCGCTGTTGCCAACGACGCCGACGGTGGCCTTGCAAGCTGAGAGGACCTTGCGAAGTTCGCCGGAAGGGAGCTTGATGATGGCGTAGTCGCCTTCGCGACCTACGAGCTGAGCAAACGTGCCGGCAGAGCGGGCCATGAAGGCTCCCTGACCGGGACGCAGTTCGATGGCGTGGATCACCGTGCCGACGGGGATGCTGCTCAGGGGAAGGGCGTTACCTACTTCGGGAGCTGCGTCAGCGCCGCTAACCACGGTGGTGCCTACGGTGAGGCCGTTGGGGGCGATGATGTAGGCCTTGGTGCCGTCTACGTAGTAGAGCAGAGCGATGCGAGCTGAGCGGTTGGGGTCATACTCAATGCTCTTAACTACTGCGGGAACTCCATCTTTGTTTCTCTTAAAGTCAATGATACGGTAAGCGCGTTTGTGACCTCCACCAATGTACCGAGTGGTGAGGTGACCTTCGGAGTTACGTCCGCCGGTCGACTTTTTACCGACTGTAAGAGACTTTTCCGGCGTCGTAGCAGTGATGGTACCTTTAAATACGCCGATAACTTTGTGTCTTTGGCCCGGAGTTGTGGGCTTAAATTTTCTTACTGCCATTTATCGAACTGTTTAATGCTTAGATGTTGCTGTAGAAGTCGATAGATTCGCCGTCGGCAACGCTCACCAGGGCTTTCTTCCACAGGGGAGTGGTGCCTTTGATGAGGCCGCCCTTGGTCCAGCGCTGTTTGCGCTTGCGGCGAACGATCATAGTGTTTACTTTCGTGACCTTCACTCCATAGAGCTCTTCAACCAGGGCCTTGATTTCGGGCTTGGTGGCTTCGGGAGATACGCGGAAGGTGTAGCGGTTGAGACTTTCGGCAATTTTGTTAGCCTTTTCGGTCACAATGGGTTGAATGCTGATTTCCATGTGTCTTGTTGCTCTTTAGAGGGGTTTAGATGTTGTTAACAACTTCGACGCTGTCTTCGCTCAGAAGGAGCATGTTGTTGTTAAGGATTGAATAGGTGTTGAGGTCAGCAGCGACGGCCATGCGGCAAGCGGGCAGATTGCGCAGCGACAGGGCTACGTTCTTGTCCGGGGTGGCCACTACGTAGAGGACCTTCTTGTCGCCGAGCTTGAGGCTATCAAGCACGCCGACGAACTCCTTGGTCTTGGGGGCTTCGAAGGTGAAGTTCTCAACGACCATGATCTGCTGATCAGCCAACTTGGAGGTCAGAGCGCTCTTGCGAGCTAACTGCTTCACCTTCTTGTTGAGCTTGAAGTTATAGGTGCGGGGACGAGGGCCGAACACGCGGCCGCCGCCGACGAGGACCGGAGAGTTGATGTCGCCGATACGTGCGCCGCCGCCACCTTTCTGCTTGTGGAGTTTGCGGGTAGAGCCGGAAACTTCGCTGCGCTCCTTGCTCT
>CAZLMV010000125.1:0-1338 GCA_964560625.1 uncultured Bacteroides sp.
GAGCATGGTGGCGCAATAGAGGGTGTTGAGCCAGAATTTGGATGGGGGGAGGGTTTTGTTGGCTAAGTATTTGACGCCTAAGCCGAAAAGGGCGATGACGAGGATGGCCGTTATCATCAGGACATATTTCGACAGGCGGTTTTCCCAAATGATGAATATTTGGGAAACGATGAACAGTATGCTCTTTATGTCTGAAAAGTATTTGACCATAGGCGGTTAGTCGAAGAGGCGTTCCTGGCCGTTGAGGGTGTCGCGGAGTTCGTCGTCGCTGATTTCCGGTTCCACCTCCGGTGATTCGTCGGTTACTTCTGTGGCTTCCACATCCTCCGGTTCTGTTTCGGGCAGTTCCACTTCGGCCGGCTCGAGTTCGGTAATGGAGGCCACGGAGAAGGTGGTCAGGCGCTTACCCTTTGCCTTAAAGGATTTTACGGAGATAAACTCGGGGGAGAGCACTTCAAGCGGTTCGCGGACCATGTCGATGCCCTCAACCGGCTCAAACTCAATCTTAAAGCGCGCCCCGGGAGCATCGCTCAGCGCAATCAGCTCCGAGGCTGGATTCTCGCCAATGAAACGCTGACGCTTGGCCGACGCCTCAAAAGTGAACCTCTTCAAATAGGGATAACCCTGGTCGGCGTCATTCAACACGGCCGTCCAGACCTTGCCCGGCTCAAAGAGTTCGATGCGGAGGATATTATCCTCGTAATGGTTTGTGGCATCGAAGTTTGAGGTGTAATATTCGCCGTTTTTGAGCACCACAAGCACCAAGTCCTGGCCATGGAACTCGCCCAAATATTCGCCGCGCCCGTCATAATTCAGGCGCAACACGTCGCGGTCAAACCAAACCTGACGTCCGCCGAGGGTCGACACTCCGCGCTCACGTAGCGAGAACCGATGCACCTCATTTTTCGTCACGATATTGCCGCGACTCTGCTTGCCTTTCACCGCCATTTCGGCAAAATCAATGTCAAATTGCAGCTTATTCAGGCGCGCTTTCGGCTTGAGGAACACGCGCACGACCTCGGCCTCGCCGTTGGAGTTGGCCGTGAAATAGCAAATCTTGCTCCCGGGCTTCCCTTGCGTGACGTCATATTCCTTGTCGCGCGTTACTCCGGTCACGGGGAAGCGCTTCATGAAGTACGTCCCATCCTTGCCGTCGCGATAAATCACATTATATATGGTGCGCTCATCCTTCGGCTTATAGATGGCGATATGTTCGATATTTTTGCCCACAAAGAGCTTTTCCTGCACCTTCGTGACCTTATATTTTCCGTCTTTATAGAAGATAATGACGTCGTCAATGTCTGAGCAGGGGCAGATGTATTCATCCTTGGTCAGCGA
>CAZLMV010000125.1:1438-6392 GCA_964560625.1 uncultured Bacteroides sp.
TTATTGGAATTAAAGCGGAGAATGCGGCCCATCTTGATTTCATAAAGGCGCTGAATATCCTCGTCGGTAATCTCGCGAATCAGTTTCGGTTGCCAAGGGAGCAAGCGCAGATGGATATGCTTCGTGGCCTCCTCAAACGATTTACTCTGCTCATATTCCTTATCTGTATAGATGCGTTCCTCAATGAATATGCGCTCCAAAGAGGCGAAATGAAGCAGCTCGTTGATCTCCCCGCGACGGATCTCAAGCTCGCGGCGGAGCATTTCGCGGGTGGCGTTGGCGCTGTGGCGCAACACGTCGCTCACGCCGATAAATTGCGGCTTGCTATCCTCAATCACGCAACAATTCGGATAAATCGATATCTCGCAGTCAGTAAACGCATAAAGTCCGTCAATGGCCTTGTCTGACGATGTGCCCGGCTGGAGATAGACCGTGATGCGCGCCGTGGCCGAGGTGTGGTCGTCCACCTTGCGGATTTTGATCTTACCTTTTTCCTGCGCTTTGAGGATAGAGTCGGTGATGGAGCGGGTAGTGGTGCCGAAAGGTATCTCAGTGATTGCAAGCGTTTTATTATCCACTTTCTCAATCTTTGCTCTAACCTTCACGGCGCCTCCTCGCTGGCCATCATTATAGCGGCTCACATCGATAAATCCGCCCGTCGGGAAGTCCGGATAGAGCGTGAATTCCTCCCCGCGAAGGTAGGCAACGCACGCATCCAAAATCTCATTAAAATTATGGGGCAGAATCTTCGACGACAAGCCGACGGCAATGCCCTCCACGCCCTGAGCCAACAGCAGCGGGAACTTCACCGGCAGATGCACCGGCTCCTGCTTGCGCCCGTCGTAGCTCGGGGTCCATTCCGTAATCTTCGGACTGTAAAGGACATTGAGCGCAAACGGACTCAGACGTGCCTCAATGTAACGCCCGGCAGCCGCCGAGTCGCCCGTCAGGATGTTGCCCCAGTTGCCCTGAGTCTCAACCAAAAGCTCCTTCTGACCCAACTGAACCAACGCATCCTTGATCGATGCGTCGCCATGCGGATGATACTGCATGGTGTTGCCCACGATGTTGGCCACCTTGTTAAAGCGTCCGTCGTCGAGGGTCTTCATCGAGTGGAGAATGCGCCGCTGCACCGGCTTGAGGCCGTCTTCAATCGAGGGCACGGCGCGCTCAAGAATCACGTAGCTGGCATAATCAAGATACCAGCTGCGATACATTGACCGAAGTTGATAACGCTTGGTGTCGTCCGGATGTTGTTGCGGATTTTGCTGATTGGTTGAGTCGTTCATGGGGTTTTATCGTTGGGCGGATTTGAGGATGAGCTGAGGAATCTGAGTGTTGTCCATCGGGGCGCCGAGAAGTTCGCTCCCCGGGCCGATGGAGTAGACACCCACGGGGTTGCCGGAATGTTTCGTCGTTGTGAATCCGAAGCCTACGGTTTCATTGAAGATGTCAAACACCTCTTCTACGAATTCCGGAAATTTATGATAAAGCGCGTCGTTGAAATAGTCGTTGCGAGTCACGAACGTGCGCTCAAAAGTCTCGTCGAGGCGCTTCTGTTTCGCCTCATTTATGGGGATAATCGTGTAAAAACCGATGCGGTCGGTGAGTATCTGTTTCATCTCCTCCATGCTGACCGGCTCCGGGCGTTTGAGCAGCTCGCTGACCAAATCGCCAAACTCCGCTTTGGAGATGTTCTGCCCCTCAATCAACTTGGGGAAGCAATTGTAACCCACCGACTTGCGGCCCACGGTCATGCCTCCGGTTTCATGGTCGGCGGTGACCACAATCAGCGTCTCCTCCGGATGCGCCAAGTAAAATTCATAGGCCAATCCGAGTGTTTCCTCAAAATCGAGGGTCTCGCGGATTATTGTGGCGGCGTCATTGTCGTGAGCGGCCCAGTCGATGTTGCCGCCCTCAACCATCATGAAGAAACGCTCGGGTGAATGGGTCGTCATGTGCTGAATCGCCGCCTTCGTATAGTCACGCAGCAGGTTGCGCTCCGGAGCATAATCTATGGCATAACCGGAGTTATTGCTCAATGTGTCAGTGTTATTGACCAAGAGAACTTTCGGCGACGAAGGCTCATAATTCTCGGCTCCGCGAATCACTTTCCAGCCATTGTCGGCAAATTTTTCGTAGATGCCGGAGTATTGGCCGTTGCGTTTAATGCCGCGGATGCGCGAACCGGCCAAGAAGCTCACTCCCGACTCAGCCGCCTGAGTGTCAATGTCATATGCATGGTCGCGCGAGGGTACGTGAGCATAAAAAGCTCCCGGCGTAGCGTCGTCAGCCGCTACATTCGTCACCAACGCAACCCCATAGCCCAACTCCTGCAGCCAATCGGCTAAGTTGCTGACTGCCACGGAGTCCGGGCCCATGCCGAGCATATTGTTGCGCGTCTTGTGGCCCGTGGCGAGTGCCGTCCCGGCTGCCGCCGAGTCCGTAACCGGAGAGTCGTAGGAGTAGGTCGACGCCATCGACGCCTGCGGGAAGGTTTCCCAAAGCAGCGGGGTGGGGCGCTCCTGCGCAAGTCGCAGGTAAGTGTCAGTGCCCATCACGGCTCCCGGACCCATGCCGTCGCCGATGAAGTAGAAAATATATTTCGGAGCCTGTTCGGCGGCAAAAAGCGTGGCCGAGCAGCTCATCAGTGCGGTAATTGCGATGGATTTAAGGTTCATTAGCTGAGGAGTTTAGATGTGTTTACCGACGGTCGTAGCGATCTCCTGCGGATTGTCAATGCGTTCCACGATTTCGCCGTTTTTGATCAGGAAGAACACCGGAATCTGACCGATGTTATACTGTCCTAAATGGGTTTGCGAGGCGCTTTCGCTCTGGAAAACGTTGGTCCAGGGAAGTTCTGCCGTGGCGTTGGCCCATTGGTGCTGATCCTTGCCGAAACCGACCTCATAAACGCCGATTTGCGGATAGGCCGTGGCCGCGTCACCAATGCTCATATTGACTGCCGGAGCCGTCTCCGCCGCAACATTCACAAAGGCCAAAAGAGTCAAGGGATGAGTCTCCACGACCGACGACAGGGCCACGTTCTGACCCTTGCGATTCATCAGCTCAATGTCAAAATAACCCAATTCCGGAGCCTCAATAACAACGGTCTCGCCCGTGCCCGCTCCCGCGCCGGTTGAGGCCGCTTTCAGGCGCTGAAGAAGCATCGCCGTGCGCGGATCTTCCGGCTTTTCATTTGCGTAGGCGTTAGCAATGGCGCGCAGCAGCGTCTTGCTCTTTCCCTCGGTGCGCAGCAGTGCATAATATGCCGCCGTGGACCCGAAATCATTCTCTAACGCCTTGAGCAGCTTGCGGTTATTCGCGCTGTCCATCGGCGCTTTTAAGATCTCATTCACCTCGGAAAAGAGCGTAGCCTCGTGCGACCCTTCCAGGACGTAGCCACCGTTGTTCATCATCAGAGAAATGGTCTCCGTCGAATCGGCCGGCACATATATATATTGTCCGCCGACGTTGAGGCGATACATCTGCTCCTTGGCCCGCGGGCGAGTGATGCTGAACCGGCCGGAGGCGTCAACCTTCGCCGAATCAGCCACATACCAGCCGCCAGTAGCCGCCGGAAGTTCCAAAGTAACAGTGCCTATGTCGTCGGGCAGTTCGCCGTTGAGAGTCCACTCCTCACCCCCGTTTTTGGCGCAGGAAGCAAGGAGAAGAACCCCGGCGGAAAGATATAAAAACCTCTTTTTCATCATTCCATCAACTTGCGATAGCGGCGACGCTGCGGAGCTTTGCCGTCGGGCGTGTGAGCCTTCTTATATTCTTCATAATCTGAGTAGGAGCCTTCGTAGTAAACCACCTTGCCCTCGCCCTCAAACGAGAGGATATGAGTGCAAATGCGGTCCAGGAACCAGCGGTCGTGGCTCACGACCACGGCGCAACCCGCAAACTGCTCCAAGCCTTCTTCAAGGGCGCGAAGAGTGTTCACGTCAATGTCGTTGGTAGGTTCGTCAAGGAGCAACACGTTGCCTTCCTGCTTGAGCGCCATGGCCAAGTGCAGGCGGTTGCGTTCGCCGCCCGAGAGTACGCCCACTTTCTTTTCCTGGTCGGCCCCGGAGAAGTTAAACTTGCTCAGATAGGCGCGGGCATTCACGTCTTTGCCGCCCATGCGGAATGACTCAACTCCCTGAGAAATAACCTCATAGACCGATTTCTCAGGCAGCAAATCCTTGTGGGTCTGGTCCACGTAGGCCACCTTCACGGTTTCGCCCACGTCAAACGAGCCGGCATCGGCGTTCTCCAAGCCCATAATCAGCTTAAACAGTGTGGTTTTGCCCGCACCATTCGGGCCAATCACGCCGACAATGCCATTCGGCGGCAGCGTAAATTCCAAATCCTGAAAAAGTTGCTTCTTACCAAAGGCCTTAGCAAGTCCGTGAGCCTCAATGACTTTGTTGCCCAATCGCGGACCGTTAGGAATGAAGATTTCGAGTTTCTCTTCGCGCTCTTTCTGGTCCTCATTGAGGAGTCGGTCATAGGAATTCAGACGGGCCTTACCCTTGGCCTGACGCGCCTTCGGGGCCATGCGCACCCATTCGAGTTCGCGCTCCAAGGTTTTGCGGCGTTTGCTGGCCTGCTTCTCTTCCTGAGCCATGCGCTTGGTTTTCTGTTCAAGCCATGAGGAATAATTGCCCTTCCAGGGAATTCCTTCGCCGCGGTCGAGTTCGAGAATCCATCCGGCCACGTGGTCCAGGAAGTAGCGGTCGTGGGTAATCGCAATGACCGTGCCGGGATATTGCTGTAGGTGCTGTTCCAGCCAGTCAATGCTCTCAGCATCAAGGTGGTTGGTCGGCTCGTCAAGGAGCAACACGTCCGGCTGTTGGAGCAACAGTCGGCACAGGGCCACGCGGCGACGTTCACCGCCCGAGAGGCTGCTGACCGGCTGATCGTCCGGCGGACATTGCAGGGCGTCCATGGCGCGCTCAAGCTTGGAGTC
>CAZLMV010000126.1:0-6389 GCA_964560625.1 uncultured Bacteroides sp.
TTATAAGAATTATAACCCCTCCGCTTACAGGCGGACCTTCTGCCCGTTGATGATGTTGATGCCGCGGGTGGGGGAGGTGAGGCGGCGGCCCTGGAGGTCGTAGATGGCGTCGGAGTTGGCCGGGGCGGCGATTTCTTCAAGGGCGGTTTCGGAGGTGTAGGTCAGCGTGATCAGGGTGTTGCCTTCGATGGGTTCGCCGCTGACGTGGCCTTCGGCTTTCTCGAATTCATATTTCTTTACCTCGGGAGCCTCGAAAGAGTAGGGGGCACCGGCCTTGACGAACTCTGAGGAGTCGGAGCCGAGCTTTTTGCCTTCGGAGTCAACCTTGGTGATGGTCACCTTGAAGTAAGGAGCCACGATGAATTCCATGAAAGAGTGGGGGTGGCCCGGGGCGGTCCAGCCTACCATGTTGAGGTTCTCCTGGCCGTCCCAAGCCTGGTCGTTAGCACCGTTTTTGATGGTCCACGACGTGCCGTTGGGCACCAAGGCGAACTCCCTTGCCGTCTTGGCCACTGAGCCTTGCTGATTGTTAGAAACGGCCTGCACGTAGAGCTCCCAGCCAAGGTTTTTGATGGCATAGCCGGCGCCTTTGGGCTCGAGCATCCACACGAAGTAGGGATCGCGGTCATAGCAGGTCCAAGTACCGGCAATCTTCTTCTGAGCGTTGGCCATGCGGTAGGCATTGCGCGCGGAGTGGTCATCATGAATCAGGTAGGGGACGCCCTCGGTGGGGACATCCACTGCGCCGATGGGCTCTGCGACGCCGAGATAGGCCTCGGTGGTGTAAACGAAGTCAAGGGTTACGTCGTCGGTCGGGGTTACGGACGCATCGGGAGTCTCCTTGGCGGTGAAATATTTGCTCACTTCGGGGGCAGTTACGGCCACCGATTCGCCGGGGGCAACGGTCTTGACCTCGGGGAGGGCGAGCAAGGCTCCGTTTTCAAGCACGGCGCGGGTAGTGACGGTGTAGGCCGTGCGCTCATAGACGCAGTTGACGGTGCCGTCGGCGCCCTGTTCAGCCGATTTGAGGGTGAAATTGGTGATTTCCGGAGCAAAGTCGGCGGCGTTGGCCTCGGCGGAGACGCCGCGCACACCGGTGAAGATTTCCTTGCCGTCGGTGTCGGTGCAGACGTAGGTCACGGGGCTGACGGCCACGAGTTCCCAGTGGATGGGCTGCATTTCGGAGGCGTCGTGTTCGGCGTTTTTGTTATTGCCGGAGGTGACGGTCGAGGGGTTGACG
The DNA here is from genome assembly GCA_964560625.1 of uncultured Bacteroides sp. GTDB lineage: Bacteria > Bacteroidota > Bacteroidia > Bacteroidales > Muribaculaceae > UBA3263. The sequence goes on from CAZLMV010000126.1 coordinate 1,241, forward strand.
CGCGATGATGCGGGAATGGTCCAGCATGCATATCCGCCCACCATCAGTTTGACGGTGCCGTTGCCCATGGAGGCGATTTTCACGTCGGCCGCTGGGGTGTCGCCCATGCGGACCACTCGGCCTGCGGGGTCATTATAGCCGTCGGCCGAAGCAATGGCGCGGCCTGAGGCGAGGTTGGTCAGAGTCAGGGAGATGGAGTTGTCGTCGTTTTTCTTAGCGCCGCCAAGGGTCCAGATGGTGTTGTCCCAGGGCGTCTCGGAGTTGCCGAGCAGGGTCTGAAGCTGATTGTCGTCGCTCATGTAGAGGCCGGAGTCGGCGTTGCGCAGGGTGTAAGTTCCCTCGGCAGGCACGTCGATTTCCTCATAGGGTCCGGCAGGATTGGTCCAGTCGGGAGCCTCGTAGTCGAGCTGCAAATGGTGAGAGTACTTATAATCGCGCAGGTCCAAGAGCTCGCGGTCAAGGCTCATGCGCTTCTGGAAGCTGCTCCAGTCCTTCTTTTCGTGGGGCGTCCAGCCGATTTCGGCGATGGCCAATAGGCGGGGCAGGGCGAGCCACTCAAGGTATTCGCGGTCAGACACGCGCTCGGTCCAGAAAGTGCCTTGCACACCGAAGCAGAGCTCGGGGTGATTATTGACGGCGTTGGTGGTGAAGGGAGTGGTGTTGTAGACCTTGTCGACGGTGTCCCAGGTGTTGCCGTTGGCGGGCGGGTCGTTGGGGTCCTGCTTGCGGTTGATGTAGAATGAGCCTTTTTCAGCCGAGGTGGAGCTATAAGGGGTGTAAACCACGGGCAGACCGTTGTTCGTGCCGACGTTGACGGCATTGTCCGGACCGGTCCAGCAGTAGATGGTCACTCCGGTGGTCTTGATCAGGTCCAAGTCGGTACCGCCGGCGTTGATGGTTTCGTTCCAGCAGGCAATCTTGCGGCCCTTGGAGGCGGCATAGTCGGCCACTTGCTTGGTGAACCAGCTCTGGAGCTTGCGGAATTTCTGGTCGTTGTTGTCGCCCTTGAGGCCGAGTTCGGCCACTTTGGCCTGACATTCGGCATTGTTTTGCCAGGCGGAGGTGGGACATTCGTCGCCGCCAATGTGGATGAGCTCATAGGGGAAGATTTCAACCAACTGGTCAATCACGTCCTTATAAAACTCCTCGGCGCGGGGCGAAGCCACGTTGAGCACGTCGGAATAAACGCCGCCGGTCTGGGCCACGGAGTGAGAGCCGTCGGGCCAGCAGGAAAGTTCCGGATAGGCAGTGTTGACGGCCGAGAAGTGGCCCGGCATTTCCACTTCGGGAATGATGTCGATGTGGAGTTTCGCAGCGTAGGCCACCACGTCTTTCAGCTCGTCGATGGTGTAGTAGAACGGGCCGTAGGAGGAGTTGATCCAGTATTCGGTCTTGGCCTTATAGTCGGTGAAATGGCTGTTGGGGGCGGTGGCGCCGACGGTGGTCAGGCGCGGCCATTTGGGCATTTCCATGCGCCAGCCCTGGTCCTCGGTCAGGTGCCAGTGGAATTTGTTCATCTTATAATAGGCCATGACGTCGAGCATGCGCTTCACTTCGTCGACGCTGAAGAAGTGGCGACACACATCGAGCATGAATCCGCGATATTCCAAGCGCGGCTCGTCGTCAATCTCCACGCTGGGCAGTTCGTAGGTGCCGGCGCTGTAAATCCCGGCCATGACGTTGGCGGGCAAGAGCTTTTTGACGGTTTGGAACGCATAGAAGACGCCGGCGGGAGTTGCGGCCTCAATCTTGACGCCATCGGCGCTGACTGAAAGCTTATAACCTTCGGCGGCGAGGGCCGCGTTTTTGCTCACGGAGAAGTTGGTCACTACGGCGGCATCGGTCGTGGCCAAGGTCAGCCCCGTGGCCTCATTGATGGCGGCGAGGGCGGAATTGACCTCGGCAGTCATAGCCTCGTCGAGGCCGTCGGTGGTCACCCCCTGCGCATCCTTCAGAGCGAAGGTGCCGGCCGATTGAGTGATTGATTTGGGCGCGGGAGTGAGGTTCAGAAAAGCCTCCTCAGCCCATGCCGTCGACCCTCCTAACAGGAGAGCCGACAGCAGCGGAATGATCAGTGTTTTTTTCATTTATAGGTGGTTTTTACGCCGTTAATAATGTAGATTCCGGGGCGCGACACCTTGCTCAGGCGGTTGCCTTTGAGGTCATAGATGCCGCGGACGCCGTCGCCGCCGTCGGTGGCGATTTCGTTGATTCCGGATTCTTTTTCAATGGTGTAGGTCACGGTGATGAGCTTGTTGCCGCGGATGTCGTCGAGACCTTCATTGCCGGTCACGGAGGTCAGCGCCTTGCCCGGGCGGGATGCTGCGGCAAAGACGTAGGAGCCACCGGGGTTGACAAACTGGGCCTTGGAGCCGAGGAGTTCGCCGTCCTGGTCGCGCTCTTCAATGGTGATTTTGAAGACGGGAGCGGCCACGAATTCATAGAATTCAATGGGGTGTCCGGGAGAGGTCCAGCCCACCATCGTCAGGTTTTCATTGCCGTCCCAGCACTGCGCATTTTTGGAGTTTTTGACGGTAAACCAGCCCTGGTCGGCGTCGCGCACGGTGATTTTGAATGCGTAGGGGTTTTCGCCGAGAGTGGCGGTGGCTCCTGACTTAACTGCCTGAATGTAAAGGCCGGAGCCTACATTTTTGACGTTCCAGTTTGAGCCGTTTTCTTCGAGAATCCAAACGAAGTTGGCGCCCTTGCCCGAGGCATCTTTTGCGCCGGTCACGAGGCCGGAGGCGTCGCAGCGGAAGGCGTTGCGCGCTTCGTGGGCGTCGCGAATCAGGTAGTATTTATCGGCGGTAAGGGTGGTCACCTTCGTGGCAGCGTAGGCCACTCCGGGATAGGCTTCGGTTTCATATTCGGCTGTGAATGAGACTTCTGCGGTGGGCTCAAACGGGGTGGCGTCGCCCTGGATTTTGCCGTTTTTGAGGCCGGCGAGCTCGGGCGCTGCGGGGGTGTAAGTTTGGCCTACGGGTGCATAGTCCGTAACTTCGCCCCAAAGCTGGCCGTTGGCGTCAACGCAGATGTAGGTCACGGCATAATGTTTGCGCTTCAGGGCCATGTTGACGGTGGAGTCGTCGACCTTGCTGACGGTTTCGATTTCATAGTCGGCATAGGGCGAAACGGGCTCAGCGTCAGAGGATTGCACGGTGAGGGTAGTGGCGGGAGTGCCGTCGTCAAACGTGATGTTGTAGGTCACGGCGGGGGCAAAATTGAGGGTCCAGCGACCGCCGGCCTGGCGCGTTGCACCTGCGATGGTCGAGATGGCGCCGGGGAGCATTTCCGAGCCGTGGGCCACGGGGAAGATCCGCTTGCCGTCAATGGTGAGGATGTATTCACCCTCGGCGTCGCGAATCATGGTGACGGTGGCGGCGTCGGCGGCATTGGCCGTCAGCGAGAGCGGATAGCCTAAGTTGCCCACGAAGGCTGAGAAGCTGCCGGCGGCGAGAGTGGCCGAGGTAACGGCGGCTGAGGACGGAGCGCCTAAGTAGAGGTTAGCCGCGGGGTTGAAGAGCTTGAAAGTCTGAGTGTTAGTCTCGTCGTTAAAGTCGCTTTCCTTGACTTGCCAGAGGCGGTTGGCCCAGAAGGCATTGTCGGCAGTGGCGAGCACCGGGGTCCCGTCGGCGGCCACGCTGATGTATTGCGAATCGTCAGCGTCCAGTGCGTTGCGCAGGGAGAAGTCGGTGGCTTCGGCAATGGGCGTAAATTCCGGATTTGTAACCACTTCGGGTGTGAAGCCCTCCATGCTGCAGAACCAGATGCCGCCGTCGCCGTCGTCGGGCTTCGACCAGTTATTGATGGGGAGGTTATTCCCCTGCACGCCGCAGTTCAGATAAGCCGTGGCGCCCTTTTCAGAGCGGATGGAGTAGGTGTATTGGCCGTCAACTTCGCCGTAATATTCGCCGATGATGAAACCGTAATGCTTCTCGGCGGGCGAGTAGTTCCAGCGGCCTTCCACGGAGGAGCCTTGCATCGTCGGGTCAACGGAGCCGGCCTCGGCGGCGCGACAAACCAGGGCATATTTTCCGGAGCCGGTGGGGTCGGCCTCGAATTGCCAGTATTGATTGTCATAGTTGGCATCGCCTTCGGCGGCCTGGGGAGCTGACCAGAGCTGACCGGCCTTGGCGCCGAGCGAGGAAATCAGCGGCGAACCGTCGGCCACGAGCTCAATGCAACGGTCGTTGCGGCCATTGTTGGTGGCGCGGGTAATCAGTCGGTAATATTTTCCGGGCGAGGGCATCACCTTGTCGGCCGTGTTGGAAACGTAGTGCTTGCCATAGGTGTAGCCCCCTAAGTCAAGATATTCAGTATCAGCGTTAAAGCGGCTTAGGAAGTCCTCCCAGTTCTTTTTTGCCACGGGGCTCCAGCCGGTTTCCGCCACGGCAATCATGCGCGGCAGGGCGTTGTATTCCAAGTGGGCCGGCTCGGAGATATATTCCGTCCAAAGGTTGCAGTTCACGCCATAATAAAGGTCGCGCTTGGCGGCGGAATTGTCATAGTCCGGAGTGGCCTTGTAGACGTGTTCCAAGTTCAGCGCATAGCCCATCGACAGCGGCTCGGTCGGGCCCGACCATTGCGGATAATCCAAGTAATAATGGCTGGTGGAGCACCACACGGAGCGCAGACCAAGGTCTGCCGCCTGCTTCGACGGGTTATTGGCGCCGCCCGCTCCGAGCCATGCGTAGATCAGGATGTCGGCCGCCTGAACCATCTTTTTGTCGGCGCCTTCGGAAGTCAACACTTCGTTCCAGCAAATAAGTTTGCGGTCATGCTCCTTGGCATAATCGGCCAATTCCTTGGTCAGCCAGTTTTGGATTGCGCGGTCTGATTTCAGACCATATTCCTTCTTAAACTGCTGGCACGCAGGGCTGTTGGCCCATGCTGAGGTGGGACACTCGTCGCCGCCGATGTGGATATACTCATAAGGGAAAATCTCAACCAACTGGTCAATGATATCCTTGGTGAACTGCACCACGGCGGGATTACTGATGTCAAGCACGTCGGTGCTCACGCCCGGCCAGAAGCGCACGGGGTGGTCGCCGTCGGGAGTCGTCGAAAACTCCGGATAAGCGGCAATGGCGGCCTGCATGTGGCCGGGCATGTCGATTTCCGGGCAGATTTCAATGTGGCGCTCCTTGGC